>JAIESJ010000257.1 GCA_019746155.1 Burkholderiales bacterium | reverse complement strand
ATACCTTGGGCGAGCGGCTGGCCAAGATCGCCGGCTTCAAGCCGCAGGATCTGATGTTCGATCAGGCGCCGGGCCGCGGCGGCGCGGTTTCCGCTCTGCCGAGCCAGGACATCTCGCTTGGCGATTTTACCAGGCAACTCGATCTTCTCACCAAGCAGGTCGATGATCGTGGCGACAAGCTGGGTGTGCTTGAATCACTGTTTACACTGGACAGCGCGAGGAAAAAGCTCATTCCGACCATGCTGCCGGTGGAAGGCGGGTGGTATTCGTCAAACTACGGTTGGCGCATCGATCCGTTCAATGGCCAGCGCGCATTCCATGAGGGAATCGATTTCATGGCGGAGCAAGGCACCCCGGTCATGGCGGCGGCGGGGGGCGTCGTCGTGTATTCGGACTTTCATCCCCAGTATGGTAATATGATCGAGATCGATCATGGCAACGATTTGATCACGCGTTATGCCCATGCGTCGAAACGGCTGGTCAAGCTCGGCGATGTGGTGTTGAGGGGAGTGAAAATCGCCGAAGTCGGCAAAACCGGCCGCGCCACCGGGACGCATCTGCATTTTGAAGTGCGGCAGCGCGGCGCTCCGCAAAATCCGACGCAGTTTTTGCGGTTGCCCGGCTGAAGCCCGAGAGAGAATTTCGCGGGGGGTGGGGTGTTTCCCCACCCCTTTTTATTTAGGGTCTGAGTTTCATGATAACGGGTTTGCTCAAGAAGATCTTCGGCAGCCGCAATGAGCGGCTGGTGAAGAAATACATGCAGACGGTGCGCGCCATCAATGCGCTCGAGCCGCAGATTGAAAAACTCGGCGACGCCGAACTGCGCGCCAAGACCGACGAATTCAGGGCACGCCATCAGCGGGGCGAAACGCTGGACGACCTGCTGCCGGAAGCGTTTGCCGTGGTGCGCGAGGCAGGCAGGCGCGTGCTTAACATGCGCCACTTCGACGTGCAGCTGGTCGGCGGCATCACGTTGCATAACGGCAAGATCGCCGAAATGCGCACCGGCGAGGGCAAGACGCTGGTGGCGACACTCCCGGCCTATCTCAATGCGCTGGCGGGCCGGGGTGTGCACATCGTTACGGTCAACGACTATCTCGCGCAGCGCGATGCCGGCTGGATGGGCAGGATCTACCAGTTCCTGGGCCTTACCGTTGGCGTCAATCTCTCGCAGATGGAGCACGATGCCAAGCAGCAGGCCTATGCCGCCGACATCACCTACGGCACCAACAACGAATTCGGTTTCGACTACCTGCGCGACAACATGGTGTATCACCTGTCGGAGAAAGTGCAGCGGGGGTTGAATTACGCGATCGTCGACGAGGTGGATTCGATCCTGATCGACGAGGCCCGCACGCCGCTCATCATTTCCGGCCAGGCCGAGGACACGACAGAGTTATACCAGCGCATGAATCTGATTGCGCCCAAACTTGTGCGGCAGAAGGAAGAAAAGGCCCCTGGAGATTACTGGGTCGATGAGAAAGCGCACCAGGTCATCCTGTCCGAAGAAGGTCACGAGCATGCCGAAGAGCTGCTGGCACGGGCGGGATTGCTGGCGGAAGGCAGCAGCCTCTATGATGCCGCCAACATCAACCTGATGCACCACCTCAACGCCGCGCTGCGGGCGCACAATCTTTTCCATCGCGACCAGCAGTATGTGGTACAGAACGACGAAGTCATTATCGTCGACGAGTTTACCGGCCGGCTGATGCCGGGGCGGCGCTGGTCGGAAGGACTGCACCAGGCGATCGAGGCCAAGGAAGGCGTGCCCGTCCAGAAAGAGAACCAGACGCTGGCGACGATCACGTTCCAGAATTACTTCCGCATGTACAGGAAGCTTGCCGGCATGACCGGCACGGCGGATACCGAGGCCTACGAGTTTCAGCAGATCTACGGCCTCGAGACGGTGGTGATCCCGACCCACAAGCCGATGATCCGCGACGACCGCATGGACCAGGTCTATCGCACGGCCAGGGAGAAGCATCAGGCGATCATCAACGACATCCGGGACTGCTACGAACGCGGACAGCCGGTGCTGGTCGGCACCACCTCGATCGAGAATTCCGAGCTGCTGTCGTCCATGCTCGACAGGGAGAAGCTGCCGCATAACGTGCTCAATGCCAAGCAGCATGCGCGCGAAGCGGAAATCGTGATCCAGGCGGGGCGCCCGAAGATGGTCACCATCGCCACCAACATGGCGGGCCGCGGTACCGACATCGTGCTGGGCGGCAATCCCGAACCCGAGATCAACCGGGTGCTGGCCGACGAGAGCCTCGATGAGGCGGCAAAGAAAAAGCGCGTCGAGGAAATCCGCTTTGAATGGCAGAAGCTGCACAACGAAGTGGTGGCCGCCGGCGGGCTGCATATCATAGGCACCGAGCGTCACGAGTCGCGGCGCATCGACAATCAGTTGCGCGGCCGCTCCGGGCGCCAGGGCGATCCGGGCTCGAGCCGCTTCTATCTGTCGCTCGAGGATCCGCTGCTGCGGATTTTCGCCTCCGACCGTGTCTCCGCAATCATGCAGCGCCTCAAGATGCCGGAAGGCGAGGCGATCGAGCATCCATGGGTGACGCGCTCGATCGAGAATGCCCAACGCAAGGTCGAGGCACGCAACTTCGACATCCGCAAGCATCTGCTCGAGTACGATGACGTCGCCAACGACCAGCGCAAAGTCATCTACCAGCAGCGCAATGAGCTGCTCGATGCGGGCGACATCACCGAGACCCTGGATGCGATGCGCGCCGATGTCATCGGTTCATATATCAATCAGCATATTCCGCCGGAAAGTCTGGAAGAACAATGGGACGCGCCGGGACTGGAAAAAACGCTGGAAGCGGAACTGCAGCTCAGGTTGCCGATCCAGCAGTGGCTCAAGGAGGAGAGCGAGCTCGACGACGAGATGCTGCGCAAACGCGTGATTGAGGCGGCGCACAGGCAATATCGCGACAAGATCGCCGGCGTCGACCGGGAGGCCATGCACCAGTACGAGCGCGCAATCATGCTGCAAAGCCTGGATTCGCACTGGCGCGAGCATCTTGCCGCGCTCGATCATCTGCGCCAGGGCATTCATCTGCGCGGCTACGCCCAGAAAAACCCGGCCCAGGAGTACAAGCGCGAGGCTTTCGAGCTGTTCTCGCTGATGCTGGAAATGATCAAGGCCGATGTCACCAGGATTCTGATGACGGTGCGGATCCGCAGTGCCGAGGAGCTGCAGGCGGTGGAAGAGCCGGAGGCTCCGAAGAATATTCGGTATCAGCACGCCGAATTCGCCGGTGGCGACGGTTCCGTTGCCGACGCGGGAGCGGACGCCGAACTGGCGGGCGCCGAGAAGGCGCAGCCTTTCGTGCGCGGTGCGCAGAAGGTTGGGCGCAACGATCCGTGCCCGTGCGGCTCCGGCAAGAAATACAAGCACTGCCATGGCAGGCTCACCTGACAGTGACCCTGCCGTAAGAAAGCCATCCTGCCGCCACCAAAGCGGTCCCCTGCGTTACTCGGCGGCTTAGAAGGGGTTCCGACAATCACGTTGCCGCAAGATATAATCCTGTCCCGGCCGTGATCCAGTGGAGAGCAAGCGGGGTGAACGTTATGCGGTACATCCGAAAGGCTATTGGAGGGTGCTTTCAAAAAGGTTTCTTGAGCGATGGCAGTTAATCTCTTGCCCCCTGATCCGAAATCGCTGCTGCCGGTGAAAGGCGTCGCGCTCGGCGTGGCGGAGGCGAACATCCGCAAGCCTAACCGCAAGGATCTGCTGGTGATACGGCTCGACGACGGCGCAAAAGTCGCCGGTGTATTCACGCAGAACCGCTTTTGCGCCGCGCCGGTGGTGGTGGCGCGCCAGCATCTCAGCATGCTCGATCCCGACGCCTCGATCCGCGCTCTGGTCGTGAACACCGGGTGTGCCAACGCCGGCACGGGTAAAGAGGGCATGGCGGCGGCACGCCAGACCTGTGCAGAGCTCGCGAAGCTATTGGACTGCTCATCGGCCCAGGTGCTGCCGTTTTCCACCGGCGTCATCATGGAGCCGCTGCCGGTGGAAAAAATCGCCGCGGGGCTTCCGGCCTGCGTTGTCGATCTGCGCGAAGACAACTGGCTCAACGCGGCGCAGGCGATCATGACTACCGATACGCTGCCGAAAGCCGTCTCGCGCCGGATCAGGATCGGTGACGCGGAAGTCATCGTTACCGGCATCGCCAAGGGCGCCGGCATGATCCATCCCAACATGGCGACGATGCTGGGATTCGTCGCCACGGATGCGCGCGTCAGCCTGCCGCTCGTGCGCGCGGCGGTTGCGCATGCGGCAAAGCATTCGTTCAACTGCATCACCGTCGACGGCGATACCTCGACCAACGATGCGTTCGTGCTGATCACAAGCGGCCGGGCCGATATGCCCGAGATCGCCGATGCGGGGAGCAGTGAATACGCGGCTTTTCGCGACGGCGTGACCGCAGTGGCCATGCAACTGGCGCAGGCCATCATCCGCGACGGCGAGGGCGCGACCAAGTTCATTACCATCCGGGCCGAGGGCGGGCGCAACGAGGAGGAATGCCGCAAGGTCGCTTACGCCATCGCGCATTCGCCGCTGGTCAAAACGGCTTTCTTCGCCTCGGATCCCAACCTCGGCCGGGTTCTTGCCGCCGTCGGCTACGCCGGTATCGCCGACCTCAATGTCGAAAAGGTCGATCTCTATCTCGATGGCGTGCTGGTGGCGAAAAACGGCGCACGTCACGCTGCCTACCAGGAGGCCGACGGACAGCGCCTGATGAAACAGGCCGAGATCACGGTGCGCGTGGTGCTGAACCGCGGTGCCGCGGCGGCGACGGTGTGGACCTGCGACCTGTCGCATGACTACGTCAGCATCAACGCGGATTACAGAAGCTAAAAGCCGAACACAACGGACGCGAAGGACACGAAGGCCATCCGAATTTATGCTCTTACTTTGTGCTCATCGTGTCCTTCGTGGTTTAACATCCTGAATTTATGAGTGATATTTCGAGATTTTTCGCACGTGCCGAGTCGCTGGTAGGCCGGCTGGAGAAACTGCTGCCGGCGCAGCCCGCGCCGACCGACTGGAAAGCTTCGATCGCTTTCCGCTGGCGCAGGAAGGGCGGCCACGGTCATCTGGAGCCGGTAACGCATGTGCATCACATTGCGTTGCGCGACCTGCGGGGCATAGACCAGCAAAAACAGCTCGTCGAGCAGAATACCCGGCAGTTCGTGGCAGGGTTTCCGGCGAACAATGTGTTGCTCACCGGCGCCCGCGGCACCGGAAAGTCGTCGCTGGTCAAGGCGCTGCTCAACAAGTACGCGCCCAGGGGTCTGCGCCTGATCGAAGTCGAGAAGCAGGACTTGGTTGACCTGCCGGAAATCGTCGACCGGATCGATCGGCGACCGGAGCGCTTCATACTTTACTGTGACGATCTGTCGTTCGAGGCCGACGAGCCGGGGTACAAGGCGTTGAAAGTCGTGCTCGACGGTTCGATCGCGGCGGCCTCGGAAAACTGCCTGATCTATGCCACCTCCAACCGCCGCCACCTGATGCCGGAGTACATGCACGAGAATCTCGAATACAAGCATGTCGGCGAAGAAATCCATCCCGGCGAAACCACCGAGGAAAAAGTGTCGCTATCCGAGCGCTTCGGGCTGTGGGTGTCGTTCTATCCTTTCGATCAGGACGATTATCTGAAGATCGTCGCGGTATGGCTGGATTACTTCAAGGCTCCCGGCGCACATTCCGAAGCCGTGCAGAAAGCCGCGCTGCAATGGGCGCTCCAGCGGGGGTCGCGCAGCGGCCGCGTGGCATGGCAGTTCGCACGCGATTGGGCCGGGAAGCAAAAACTCGAAGGCGGCAGGCGGTAAACGGAAGGATGAATCCTTAGCTCATGGGGCGTGTCGAAGTCGCGGCGGCGGTCATCCTGCGCGACGATGGTCGATTCCTGCTTGCCCAGCGTCCGGCCGGCAAGGTTTACGCCGGTTACTGGGAATTTCCCGGCGGCAAGGTCGAGCTCGGCGAATCGGCGGCCGGCGCACTCGCACGCGAATTGCATGAGGAACTCGGCATCGACGTCGAGTGTGCTTATCCCTGGATTACGCGCGATTACGATTACGAGCATGCGGCGGTGCGCCTGCGTTTTTTCCGTGTTGCCCGCTGGCATGGTGAGCCGCACGGCAGGGAGAATCAGCGCTTTTCCTGGCAATCGGCGCGCAATCCGACAGTTACACCCTTGCTGCCTGCCAACGGCCCCGTCCTGCGCGCGCTGGATCTGCCGGCAGTGTATGGCATCAGCAATGCCGCCGAACTCGGTGCGGAAGAATACCTGCGCCGGCTCTCGCGCGCGCTGCAAAACGGCCTGCGTCTGCTGCAAATACGCGAAAAGCAGTTGACCGAAAACAAACTCGTCGAACTGGCGACACAGGCGGTGGAACTGGCACGCGGCCATGGCGCGCGCGTGCTGCTCAATGGCAGCGTCGAGGCCGCGCGGCTGGTTGGTGCCGACGGCGTGCATCTGACTGCAGCGCAGCTTATGCGGACCGAGGCGCGTCCGGCGTTCAAGCTGATCGGCGCTTCCTGTCACGATGCGGCGGAGCTGGCCCACGCCGCCCGCATCGATGCCGATTTCGCAGTGCTGGGGCCGGTACTGCCCACGCCCAGCCATCCCGGCATGCCGGGGATGGGGTGGGAAAACTTCGCTGCGCTGCTCAAGGATTATCCGTTGCCGGTATACGCGCTGGGCGGCATGCGGGAAGAAAATCTGGAGACGGCGCGGCGCGCCGGCGCACACGGCATCAGCATGTTGCGAGCCGCATGGGAAGTTTGAAGTTGCAAGTTACGGGTTTGAAGTTGTTCTTAATGATCCGGCCACGAAATGGTGCACGGGCCGCAGCGCGGGAATCCCTTCCCGCCGGGGTGTCGGCAGAGGCGCGCGGACTCGTTAGCGGCGAAGCCACCCGCTTGCGGGGCGCGCGCCCGGCCCCCACTCCCGCAACCGGGCGTTCCGCTAACGTGTCGTGGGGGCATTGCCGACCTACTACGCACTGTTTGGCGGCGCCCTCAGTAACTTCAAACTTTAAACGTTTTCACGAGCCGCTGCCTTCATCCGCCTCAGGCCGGTCTTTGCTTTCCGTGACCGGGATGCGGTAGTCCTCGTTGGCCCATGCGCCGAGGTCTATCATCTTGCAGCGCTCGGAGCAGAACGGCCGGTAGGGGTTGGCGCTGCTCCACTCCGCGCTTTTCCCGCATTGCGGGCAATTGACGATCCGCGCTCCCATTGCTACAGATTGCAAAAGGTCAGTTCGAATTCGACCTCGGTATCGGCGGCTTTGGGCCGTTGCATGCCTTCCTGGGTGGTGAAGCGGATGTTCAGCGCGTACTTGTTGGCGCTGATTTCGGGCACGCAGTGATAGTCGCGGGAGAGACGGATGCGCAGCATCTGTGCCATGCGCCCCGCCATCATCTGCTGATACACGCCCTGATAGGCGACCTGCAAGGAGGATTTTCCGCTCTCGCGCAACAGTTTCAGCACGATGCCTATGGCATCGCGGATCGGCAGGAACGGCGCCAGC
>JAIESJ010000199.1 GCA_019746155.1 Burkholderiales bacterium | reverse complement strand
CTGCCGGCTCGAGACAGGGCGCACGCATCAGATTCGCGTGCATCTTGATGCCATAGGCCACCCGCTCATCGGCGACCCGGTTTACGGCAAGAGGCCGGGCCGCAAATTACCTTGCGAACTGAATTTCAGGCGGCAGGCGTTGCACGCGGAAAAGTTGGCGCTGGTTCATCCGGGCTCGAAGAAAACCCTGTCATGGCGCGCCAAACCGCCCCGGGACCTGCAGGACCTGATCGCCCTGTTGCGGCAACAGTCATGAACCGCCACCCTGACTGGATCGTGCCCGAGTGGCCGGCGCCTGCAAACATCAGGGCGCTGATCACCACCCGCGCCGGCGGCGTCAGCACCGGTCCCTACTCAAGCTTCAATCTCGGCCCGTGCAGCGGCGACGAGCCGCAGGCGGTGGTGGAAAACCGGGCGCAGTTGCGCCGTTTGCTGCCGCAGGAACCGAAATGGCTCAAGCAAGTGCATGGCGCAAACGTGGTCGATGCCGATGCCCTGACCGAAACGCCCGATGCCGATGCCAGCATTGCGCGCCGCCCCGGCACCGTCTGTGCCGTCATGATCGCCGATTGCCTGCCCGTATTGTTATGCGACCGCAGCGGCTCCCACGTCGCCGCCGTCCATGCCGGATGGCGCGGCCTGGCGGGCGGCGTAATCGAAAACACCGTGCATCAATTGCGCAGGGCCGGTGTGGCGTCTGGCGAGTTGCTCGCCTATCTCGGTCCCGGCATCGGGCCCGACGCGTTCGAGGTCGGCGCCGACGTCCGCGACGCCTTCCTTGCTCGCGACCCGTTTGCAGCACAGGCATTCAGGGCGCACCGCCCGGGGAAATGGCTGGCCGATCTCTTTATGCTGGCGCGTCAGGCGCTGGCATGCGCCGGCGTCGGTCATATTTATGGAGGTGGCCTGTGCACCGTATCCGACTCGCAACGGTTTTTTTCCTACCGCCGCGACAAAACCACCGGCCGCATGGCCGCGTTGATCTGGCGCGAGAAATGAGCGCGGCGGGCTTATCTGCACCGCAAACCGGTTCGCGCCGGGCAAATCACGTATAATTACGCGTTTTTCCCCGCTGCGGGTCCAGGTAGACTCTGCCTGCCGTCCCGGACAATTCGCCTCCACACATCATGACTACGCTGGCCTGGATTATTGCCGCCACCCTGCTGGGCGGCGTGCTGTCGGTCATCGCCGCGGCAATCGTCGCGCTCAACGCCAAAGTCAGCCAGGTACCGGTGCTGATCAGCTACGCAGTCGGTGCGCTGCTCGGCGCGGCATTCCTCGAGGTGCTGCCCCACGCATTCAGCATTTCGCACAGCGCAGAGCGGGTGGCGGCAACCATCCTCTTCGGCATCCTGCTGTTTTTCGTGCTGGAAAAACTGGTGCTGTGGCGCCACTGCCACCAGGAGCAGTGCGAAGCGCACGACCTCCACGAAACCCGCCTCAATCACGATCACGGCCGCAGCGGCATGATGATCATGATCGGCGATACCTTTCACAATTTCGTCGACGGCGTGCTGATTGCTGCGGCGTTCCTGGCCAACACCGAGCTTGGCATCGTCACCGCACTTGCCATCATCGCCCACGAAGTGCCGCAGGAAGTGGGTAATTTCCTGGTTCTGCTGCATTCCGGCTACAGCAAGCGCGAAGCCTTTCTGCTCAACATGCTTTCCAGCACGGCAATGATCGCGGGCGGCGGGCTCGCCTACTACGCGCTGCAGACCATGCAGGAGTGGATTCCGACCATGCTCGGGCTGGCTGCCGCCAGCATGCTCTACGTGTCGGTGGCCGATCTGATACCGGGCCTGCATCGGCGCCCCGAAATCCACGCCACCGTGCAGCAAGTCATCCTGATCGCACTGGGTATCGCCACCATCTGGCTGGTCGGCGAACTTGCCCGCTCTCACGCCTGATCTTTCCGCCCGCTGTTCCTCGCAAGGCCGGCCGTGCTATCGTTGCCGTACGGCCGCAACGGGATCGCGCCGGTTATAACGCCTCGTCGCCCGACCATGACTTCACATACCGATGCCGTTCAAGCACTGGCTGATCTCAACCGCAAGCTCTTTGAGCAGGCAGTCAGGCCGCTGCTGCACGACGGAGACCTCGATGGCGCCGGAATTTTCAGGTCGCTTGCTGCCGGCCTCGCCGAGGACACCGGGCGCTGGCAGGATATCCAGACCCGCTATTACCGCGGACAGCTCGAGTTATGGTCGAACTTGGTGGCGCCGGCCGGCGCAGCGGCCGTGAAACCGGTCGCCTCCCTCGATCCGTCCGACCGCCGCTTCCGCGCCCAGGAATGGCGGGAGCCCTATTTCAACTATCTCGCGCAGTCCTACCTGCTCACCACGCGCTGGATAAGTGAAATCATCGACAGCGCCAGGCTCGAGCCGCACGCCAAAAGGAAAATCGCTTTCTTCGCCCGGCAGCTGATCGACGCCCTGTCGCCGGCAAATTTTCCGTGGAGCAATCCCGAGGCGTTGAAGCTCGCCGCACAGACCCAGGGCGACAGTCTGGCCCGCGGCCTGAAAAACCTTGCCAAGGATCTCGATAAGGGTCTGGTGTCGATGACGGACGAAAGCGCTTTCGAGGTCGGGCGCAATCTCGCCGTCACGCCCGGCGCGGTGGTTTTCGAAAATGATTTCATCCAGCTCATCCAGTACCGTCCCGCGACCGCAACGGTTTTTGAGCGGCCGCTGCTGATGGTGCCGCCGTGCATCAACAAGTACTACATCCTCGACCTGCAGCCGGAGAATTCCTTCGTGCGCTTCGCCGTCGAACAAGGACATACCGTGTTCATGGTGTCATGGCGCAACATGCCCGCGGACATGGGACACGCCACCTGGGATGATTACCTTGAGCACGGCGTGATCAAGGCCATCGAAGTGGCGGCCGAGATCAGCGGCGCGCAAAAAATCAATGCGCTCGGCTTCTGCGTCGGCGGCACGCTGCTGGCGTGCGCGCTTGCTGTGCTGCGCGCCAAAGGCCGGGACCCGGCGGCCAGCCTGACGCTGCTCGCCACCATGCTCGATTTCTGCGACACCGGCGAGTTGAGCGTATTCATCGACGAAGCTTACGTGCGCAAACGCGAGCAGGACTTCGCCGCAGGCGGCGTGCTGCACGGCAGGGAGCTTGCGCTGACTTTCGCCAGCCTGCGCGCCAATGATCTGATCTGGCATTACGTCGTCAACAACTATCTCAAGGGCAGGACACCCGAGCCTTTCGATCTGCTCTACTGGAACGGCGACAGCACCAATCTGCCGGGCGCGATGTATGTCTACTACGTGCGCAACATGTATCTCGAAAACAATCTGCGCGCGCCCGGCCGGCTGACGATGTGCGGCGTGCCGGTCGATCTGGGCAGGATCGGCCTGCCGGCCTATCTGCTCGCCACCCGGGAGGACCATATCGTGCCGTGGCAGACCGTCTATGCCAGCGCGCGGCTGCTGGGCGATGACACCAGCTTCGTATTGGGCGCCAGCGGCCATATTGCCGGCGTCGTCAACCCGGTCTCCAGGAATCGGCGCAACTACTGGCTGAACGACCGGTTCAGGGACGATCCCGGGCAATGGCTGGCGCGCGCCGTCTCTCATCCCGGCAGCTGGTGGACGCACTGGAGCGCATGGCTCGCGCGGCATAGTGGCGGGAGGGTCACGGCGCGCGCGCCGGGCGGCGGGCGCTACCCGGAAATCGAGCCGGCCCCTGGCCGTTACGTCCGAGAAAAATGTGGTTAAACTGATTCATGTCAACGCACACCATCAGCGTGCTGTCAGCCATCAACAATCATGGCAATCACCAAGGAGAAACCATAATGACTCAACGCGTTGCAGTGGTAACCGGCGGCATGGGCGGGCTGGGCGAAGCGATCTGCGCAAAACTTTCGAAAATGGGCTACCGGGTTGTCACCACCTACTCATCCGGCAATACCAGGGTCGAGCAATGGCTGAAGGACATGAAGGCCCAGGGTTTCGACTTCTACGCCGTGCAGGTTGATGTCGCCGACTACGACTCCTGCCAAAAGGCGGTTGCCCGGATCCAGGCCGATGTCGGACCCGTCGATGTGCTGGTCAACAACGCCGGCATCACGCGCGACATGACCTTCAAGAAAATGGACAAGGCCAGCTGGGATGCGGTCATGAGAACCAATCTCGACAGCGTGTTTAACATGACCAAGCCGGTGTGCGACGGCATGGTCGAACGCGGCTGGGGACGTATCATCAACGTGTCTTCGGTCAACGGCCAGAAAGGGGCGTTCGGCCAGACCAACTACTCCGCGGCCAAGGCCGGCATGCACGGCTTCACCAAGGCGCTGGCACTCGAAGTCGCGCGCAAGGGCGTGACGGTCAACACCATTTCCCCCGGTTACATCGGCACCAAGATGGTGATGGCGATCCCGAAGGACATCCTTGATTCCAAAATCATCCCGCAGATTCCGGTGGGCCGTCTCGGCAAGCCGGAAGAAGTTGCCGGCCTGGTGGCCTATCTGTGCTCGGACGAAGCGGCTTTCGTGACGGGTGCCAATATCGCCATTAACGGCGGCCAGCACATGTATTAATGTCGAAAAAAACCCACCGGGGTTGCCGGTGGGCTAAGCCTTTATTTCTAGGAGGGGGTCCTAAACAATAAAGGAGGAGGATTCTGTTCGCTGTGCAGTGCAAGACGCGTTTTTCCGCGCCTGCCGTCAACCCTGTTAACGGCCGTAGTTGCCGCTGACTTGATGCTTAAATCCGCCAGCCTCGCCTTATTGCCTGCCCCGGCCTGATCTTCATATCTTCCGTTCCAGGCCCGCCGGTGATGCCCAAGGCGGAATTGCTGCGTAGCACAATCGAAATATAGTAGTTGATGTGCCCGATGTCAAGCTTTTTTTATTGCGGCGCGGCAAAAAAGGCAAACCGCGCTACCTGATTGATTTAATGATAATTTTCAATCCATCAGATTGCAACGCAGCAACTATTCTGAAATAATAGCTGTCATCTCATTGCTGGGACCCATCATGACGCAATCGCCCAGAATCATTAAGAAATACCCGAACCGCCGGCTTTACGATACAGAAACAAGCAGTTACATCACGCTTACCGATGTCAAGAAACTGGTGATCGAGGGCATCGAATTCCGGGTTGAAGACGCCAAGAGCAAGGATGACCTGACCCGCAGCATTCTGCTGCAGATCATTCTCGAGGAAGAATCCGCCGGTTCGCCGATATTTTCCTGCGACATGCTGTCGCAAATCATCCGCTTCTACGGCAATGCCATGCAGGGCATGATGGGCAACTATCTCGAGAAGAACATCCATACCTTCATCGAGATCCAGAAGCGGTTGCAGGACCAGTCGCGGCAGCTGTACGGCCAGAATCCGATGCTCAATTCCGAAGCCTGGAGCGAGTTCGTCAAGATGCAGGGCCCGGCGATCCAGGGACTGATGGGCAGCTATCTCGAGCAAAGCGCCAACGCCTTTATGGAAATGCAGCAGCAATTGCAGCAGCAGACGCGCAACCTGTTCAGCAATTTCCCCTTCCCCAACTTCGGTGGTGTCGCGCCGAGCAGGCCGGAGACGCCGGCGCCCGAACCGGGCAAGGGCGACGATACCGAAGGCAAGAGCTGACCCGCCGCCGGCCGGCCCGCTCCGCTCTCCCTTTTACGCAGTGCCTCAGACTCTCCCCAAGGTCGGTTTCGTCTCGCTCGGCTGTCCCAAGGCGCTGGTGGATTCGGAACGCATCCTCACCCAGCTGCGCGCCGAAGGCTACCTGATCGCGCCCTCCTACGAGGACGCCGACCTGGTCGTCGTCAACACCTGCGGCTTCATCGACTCGGCGGTTGCGGAATCGCTCGACGCCATCGGCGAGGCGCTCGCCGAGAACGGCAAGGTGATCGTCACCGGCTGCCTCGGCGCCAAGGGCGACACCGTCAGGAAAGCGCACCCCAAGGTGCTGGCGGTGACCGGCCCGCATGCCACCGACGAAGTCATGCGCGCGGTGCATGAGCATCTTCCCAGGCCGCACGATCCTTACACCGACCTCGTGCCGCCGCAGGGGATCAGGCTCACGCCGCGGCACTACGCTTATCTCAAGATCGCCGAGGGCTGCAACCACCGCTGCACTTTCTGCATCATTCCGTCGATGCGCGGCGATCTGGTGAGCCGGCCCGTCGGCGCAGTGATGCAGGAAGCGGAAAACCTGGTCAAGGCCGGCGTGAAAGAGCTGCTGGTCATTTCGCAGGACACCAGCGCCTACGGCGTGGACGTCAAGTACCGCACCGGTTTCTGGGGCGGCAAGCCGCTGAAAACCCGCATGACCGAACTCGCGCGTGCGCTGGGCGAGCTTGGGACCACAGCCGCAGGCGGTCGTATCTGGGTACGCCTGCACTACGTCTACCCCTACCCGCATGTCGATGAAGTCATCCCGCTGATGGCGGAAGGCAGGCTGCTGCCCTATCTCGACGTGCCGTTCCAGCACGCAAGCCCGCGTATTCTGAAGGCGATGAAGCGCCCGGCCAACGCCGGGAACACGCTGGAACGCATCCGGGCCTGGCGCGCCATCTGTCCCGAGCTCACTATCCGCAGCACCTTCATCGTCGGCTTCCCCGGCGAAACCGAGGCCGAGTTCGGAGAACTGCTGGCGTTTCTTGAAGAAGCACAGCTCGACCGCGTCGGCTGTTTCGCCTATTCGCCGGTCGCGGGCGCCGCTGCCAACCGGCTGCCGGAGCACGTGCCCGACGAAATCAAAGAGGAGCGTCGCGCGCGCTTCATGCAGGCGCAGGAAAAAATCAGTGCCGCACGCCTCAAACGCAAAGTGGGACAAACGCTCGCCGTGCTGGTCGACGAAGTCAACGACAAGAGCGCGGTGGCGCGTTCCAGCGCTGATGCCCCCGAGATCGACGGCCGGATCATTATCCGCAAACCGGGCCAGCTCAAGGCCGGCGAGTTCGCCACGGTACGCGTAACCCGGTCCGACGCCCACGATCTGTGGGCGGAAGTCATTTCATAAACTTCATCCCTTCAAGGGGGGATGGGTTTAATGCCGAGATCGAAGATGTTCGCTGCGGCCTGAAGCCCGCAGCGGGTTCGCTCACCCGTAGGTCGGCGATCCTTCGCCGACATTCCTTTCCGCCAGGAAAAATGCGATCACCTCGTCCAGCTCGCGCGTGCGCTTCATCGGCGGCAGGCTCTGCACGATCTTCTTGCCGTAGGCGCGCGTGACCAGCCGCGGGTCGCAGATCATCAGCACGCCGCGGTCGGTCTCGTCGCGGATCAGCCGCCCCGCGCCCTGCTTCAAGGTGATTACCGCCTGCGGCAGCTGGTATTCGATGAAGGCGTTGCGGCCTTCGCGGTTCATCTTGTCGATGCGTGCCGCCAGCACTGGATCGTCGGGCGGCGCGAACGGCAATTTGTCTATGACCACCAGCGACAGCGCCTCGCCGCGCACGTCCACGCCTTCCCAGAACGATTGGCTGCCGACCAGCACCGCGTTG
>JAIESJ010000006.1 GCA_019746155.1 Burkholderiales bacterium | reverse complement strand
GTTGCGGCGGTTCTGGGGGTGTTTTTTGCTGATTCGCTCTGTCTCAGTCGCCTATCTGGCTAAGCATCTGGGTGTCAGCGTCCAGCGTGTCCGCGTCATGCTTGCGCAGGGGCGGATTGTTGGTCGTAAGGCGGCCTGCGGGCGCTGGGAGATCGACTTTCCGCCCACTATCCAGTTTGGCAGCCGTGGTCCGAAATTGGGACAGGCGCGCAACTACACGCGCGCAATAGATGCAACAGCTGTGCGTTTCTCCGGAGGGAAATAATTACCGCTGACAAATCAAGGGCTTGTCACCCGTCAATCACGTGATTTCTATCTCAAAACCTGCGGCAGGTTGGATAGTTCAGGCTGAACGGAAGTATACATTATACGAAGTATCAGCGCAGAATACCGCGCCATCGTGTTGTTCCGGGTTTGGGGGCATCCCCTTTATTGTTCAGCGCCGGCTTTGATCAGGATTTCCGCAACATCACGCTTACCGCGATCCAGCGCGACGCCGAGCGCGGTATAGCCGTACTGAGTGCGGTAATTCACGTCGGCGCCATGCTCCAGCAACAACAGCACCATCTGAAGATGGCCTTCGCGTGCCGCCATCATCAGCGCTGTGGTACCGTTCTCCGCAGCAGCGTCGATTTTGGCACCGCGGCTGAGCAGCAGCCTGGCAATATCGATCCGGTTATGGACCGCCGCATAGATAAGCGGCGTCCAGCCGGGTTGATTGACTTCTGCTCCCTGGTCGAGCAGCAGCTTGACGACATCGGTTTGGCCTTTGAGCGCGGCCAGCATCAAAGCCGTTTCGCCATAGGCATTGCGCGAATTGAGTTTGGGGCGGGCAGATAATATCGTCTTGATTACGTTAAATTTTCCTTCACGAACGGCCAAGGTCAGCAGCGATTCGCCGTCCGGACTCACGGTATCGACATCCATCCCGCGCTTGAGCAGGTTTGCCACCGTGCGTTCATCGTCGACCCGGATGGCGTGCATCATGTCTTCGTAGACGCCGGCCGCCGCGCTCGCCGGCGCCAAGGCCAGCAAAAACACGACCAAATTTCTAATCCTGAACATGAGATACAGCTCTCTTTAACTTGAATAGATTGAAAAAATTATTAGTTGTCACTGTAGCCACCTGATCGAAAGACAGATTCCGGAGTCTGGCGATTTCCTCCGCCACGTGTTTGACCAGGCCGGGTTGATTGGTTTTCCCGCGATGGGGTACCGGCGCCAGATAGGGGGAATCAGTTTCGATCAGCATTTGCTCCAGCGGCACTCTCTTCGCCACTTCCTTGAGCGCCACGGCATTCTTGAAGGTGACGATGCCGGAAAAGGAAATGTAGAACCCCAGGTCCAGTGCCTGCCGGGCGACTTCCCAGGATTCGGTGAAGCAATGCATCACGCCCCCCGCCTTGTCCGCGCCCTCCTCGCGCATGATACGGAGCGTGTCCTGCGCCGCCTCGCGGGTGTGGATGATGAGCGGTTTGCCGCACTGGCGTGCTGCGCGAATATGGTTGCGAAAGCGCTCGCGTTGCCATTCGAGCTCGCCCTTGACCCGGTAATAATCGAGCCCGGTCTCGCCGAGCGCCACGACTTTGGGGTGGGCGGCCAGCCGCACCAGTGTTTCGGGCGATGCCTCGGATACCCCCTCATAGTCGGGATGGACGCCGACCGACGCAAACACATGCGGGTATTTTTCGGCAATCGCAAGTACTTTGGGAAAATCTTCGAGCGTCACGCTCACGCACAGTGCATGGGTGACCTGGTTTTCCCGCATGAGCGCCATGACGCTGTCCAAATCGGCAGCGAGATCAGGAAAATCCAGGTGGCAATGAGAATCGACCAGCATATATGATGAAGCCGGGGGATTATTCAGGCAGCGGCACGCTGCGGCTGCACCAGCAGCCCGGCATAAGAGATCAGCATCTGTTCAATAAACAACCGTGGATTGAGCGGATGGTTGACGATGCGCTGCAACTGTACCAGTTCGCGGTGAAAGCGCAGCGCGGGGAGCGCATCCACCTGTGCCGCGGCCGCGGCGAGCGCGGCATTGTGATCGGGATTGTAGCGGATGGTTCCCAGAAATTTCTGTGAAATCAGGTCATAAGACCATTTCTGCAGCCAGCTCACGACTTGGGGTATCGGGTAATCTCGCACCTGCTCCGCCAGCGCCAGTGCATCGAAATCCGCACTGGCGATGCCCTTGAGCAAGGTGTTGCGCTGTCGCCAGTATTCCTCATTGTCGAGTTGCAGCGCGATCAGCGGCGAGTTGCCGGTTTGCGCCAGCGCGAGTTCGGGATTCGCCATGCCCTGGGATTTCAGCCATGCTGCGGCCGCTGCGGGCGCGGGCCCCTGCAGCACGAGCTGCTGGCAGCGGCTTTTGATCGTCGGCAGCAATGAATGCGGACGGTGACTGACCAGTAGAAAATAAGTGTGCGCCGGCGGCTCTTCCAGGCTTTTGAGCAGGGCATTGGCGGCGCTGATGTTGAGGGCTTCGGCGGGGTGAATCAGGATCACCTTGGGACCGCCGCGATGGCTTGATATGCCGATGAAATCCGGCAGAACGCGGATCTGCTCGATGGTGATTTGCTGGCTGGCTTTTTTATCGCTGCCCTGTTCTTCTGTAGGGGTCTCGGCGAGACTTTCCGGCTCGATTTGCCGGAAATCGGGGTGCGTGCCGGCTTCGAACCAGTGACAGGCCGCGCATTGGCCGCAGGCTGCGCCCGATGGCACCGGGCTTTCACACAGCAGCGTCTGGGCAAAGGTGCGGGCAAAAGCCGCCTTCCCTATGCCTTGGCGTCCATGCAGCAAATTGGCGTGAGGCAGCCGGGCCTTGTCGGCCAGAAGCCGCTCAAACTCAGCCTGATGCCATGGTAATATGTTCATTTACAGTGCGTTAAACGGTTTTATTGGTGTGGTTTATAAAGAATCGGGCCCTTGAGAAAATAGGAAAATCTAATTCTTTATATCACAAAGAGTTAAGATAATCATCTCAACTTCTTTCTGAATATCGGCAATGCCCGCGCCGGCGTCGACCGTGTGGATTCTTCGCGGGTGTTCGCGTGCGCGCCGCAGGTAAGCTTCCCTGACCCGCCTGTAAAAATCGTCCTGCTCCTGCTCAAAGCGGTCCGGGGTTTTGATGCGCCCGCTGCGGCTGCGCCCCACTTCGGGCGTCACATCAAAGTACAGGGTAATGTCCGGCTGCAGACCTTGCTGCACCCATTGTTCCAGCCCTTCGATCCGCTCCCAGGGAACGCTGCTGCCGCCGGATTGATAGGCAAATGTGGCGTCGGTGAACCGGTCGCACACCACCCAGGTGCCGGCTTCCAGGGCCGGCACGATCACCTTGTCGAGGTGCTCGCGGCGCGCGGCGAACATCAGCAGCGCTTCGGTCTCGGGGTGCAGCCGCTGGGCGCGGTCGAGCAGCATTTGCCGCAATTTTTCCCCGAGTTCAGTGCCGCCCGGCTCGCGTGTGACCCGGACCGGGATGCCGCGGCCTTGCAGAAAGCCCGCCAGCCACTGGAGATGGGTGCTCTTGCCCGCGCCGTCTATGCCTTCGAGGGTGATGAATTTGCCGCGCATCAGCGTTGTCCTGATTTTTGATATTTTGTCACGGCGCGGCTGTGTTCCTCCAGCGTGCGCGAGAAATGCGAAGAACCGTCGCCCTTGGCGACGAAATAAAGCGCGTTGCTCCTGGCCGGATTGAGCGCGGCGGAAAGCGAGGCGAGTCCCGGCATGGCGATCGGCGTCGGTGGCAGCCCTTCGCGGGTATAGGTGTTGTAGGGCGTGTCGGCGGCGAGATCGCGCTTGCGCAGATCGCCGTCGAAGGCTTCGCCCATGCCGTAGATCACGGTGGGGTCGGTCTGCAGCCTCATGCCCATGCGCAGCCGGTTGATGAACACCGCCGCGATCAGCGGCCGATCCGCAGCCTTGCCGGTTTCTTTCTCGATGATGGAGGCCAGGATCAGCGCTTCGTACGGGGATTTGAGCGGCAGATCGGCCGCGCGTCCTTCCCACTGGGTGGCAAGGTGGGACTGCATCAGCCGGTAGGCGCGGCGCAGGATGGCGAGATCGCTGGTGCCGCTGCTGAAGTGATAGGTGTCGGGGAAAAACCAGCCTTCCGGCGAGGGCTGATCGAGACCCAGCCGCTGCCGGATTTCGGCGTCGCTCAGGCCCTGGGTATCGTGCTTTACACCCGGATGCTCGTCAAGCACCTTGCGGATCTGCCGGAACGTCCAGCCCTCGACGAAAGTGACCGCGGATTGGGTGTAGTCGCCCTCGGTGATTTTGCGCAACAGGTCGAGCGGCGACAGGGGGCTGTTCACTTCGTAGTTGCCGGCCTTGACCTTGCCGGCTGCGCCGAGCAGCCGCGCCAGGATCACAAACCGCGTCGCATTGCCCAGCACTCCCGCATCAGCCATCTGCTGGGCCGCGCTTTTAAGGCTGCTGCCGCTCTTGAGATCGAATTGCAGCGGCAACTGCGCCGGCCTGAATTCGAAGTGGGCATAGAACGCGAGCCACACCACCGCGGCAAAAACACCTGCCGCGGTGATCAGCGACAGATATTTTAGCCGGCGCTTAGTCGTTTTCTTCATCGAGCCATTGTCTGATGCGCGTCACGAGGGTTCCCGGCCCCCAGGTTTTGCCCATCAATTTCCTCACCTGCCAGACGCCGATGATGCTGTTGACCAGCAATACTTCTGCCGCTTCGAACAGGCGCTCGCAGCCGATATGCGTCACATGGCAGGCGATGCCGTGCCGGCCGGCGTATTCGATGATGCGTTCCCGCGTCACGCCGGCAACGCCGCAGCGCGCGAGATCGGGCGTGGCGAGCGCGCCGCGTTCGACGATGAAAAGATTGCTCATGGTGCCTTCGATCGCATTGCCTTCGATGTCGAGCAGCAGACCTTCAGCGATGGCGGCATCGCTCCATTCGGCGCGCGCCAGCACGTTTTCCAGCCGGTTAAGATGCTTGATCCCGGCGAGCGCAGGCTGGAATCCGAGACGCAGGCGGCAGAGATGGACTGCGACGCCGCGCTCGGCAAAATCAGGAGGGTATTGCGGCGGAGCCGAGGTCATTACGATGCGTGTCGTCGGATTTGCCGGCGAGGGTTGCGCATAACCCCGCTGGCCCGGGCCGCGTGTGACGGTGAGCCGGGCTACGCAGTCGGGTTCATGTCGGGTGGCCTGCGCCAGTTCGGCGCGCAAAACCGCTTCATCGGGGCAGCGGATGCCCAGCGTGGTGCAGTCGCTACGCAGCCGGGCATAGTGGCGCTGCCAGTGCAGCGGCCGGCCGCCGCGCACGGCGAGGGTGCGGAACACACCGTCGCCATACATCAGACCACGGTCGGTGACGGCGATGACGTTGCTCGGAGCGCCGTTGACCAGGATCATGAGAACCTGCGTGTCGATAGCGCGCGTGCCGCAACTGTCGCGGCCGGCACCGTTGTCAGACTTTGCGGAAAACCAGGCTGCCGTTGGTGCCGCCGAAACCGAACGAGTTCGACAGTACGACGTCGATCTTCATCGGGCGCGCCGTGTTGGGCACGTAATCCAGATCACACTGCGGATCCTGACAGTGCAGATTGATGGTCGGCGGCGCGGTCTGGTCGCGGATGGCCAGCACCGAGAATACGGCCTCGATGCCGCCGGCGGCACCCAGCAGATGCCCGGTCATGGATTTGGTGGAACTCACCGCCAGCTTCCTGGCGTGATCGCCGAAACAGCGCTTGACGGCGACGGTCTCGGCGATATCGCCAAGCGGCGTCGAAGTACCATGGGCGTTGATGTAATCGATCTGCTCGCGATTGATGCCGGCATTGCGCATGGCGTTGGCCATGCAGCGCACGGCGCCCTCGCCGTCCTCGCAGGGGGCAGTGATGTGATGCGCGTCCGCGCTCATGCCATAGCCGGCAAGTTCGCAGTAGATGCGCGCGCCGCGCGCCCTGGCGTGCTCGTATTCTTCGAGCACAAGTATTCCGGCGCCCTCGCCCAGCACGAAGCCGTCGCGGTCCTTGTCCCACGGCCGGCTGGCGGCGGCAGGGTCGTCGTTGCGGACGGACAGTGCGCGCGCCGCGCAGAAGCCGCCGACGCCGAGCGGCGAAACGCAGGACTCGGCGCCGCCGGCGATCATGACGTCGGCGTCGCCGTACTCGATGAGACGGCCGGCTTCACCGATGCTGTGGTTGGCCGTGGTGCATGCGGTGACCACTGCAAGATTGGGCCCCTTGAGGCCGTACATGATCGAAAGCTGGCCCGCGATCAGATTGATGATGGTGCCGGGTACGAAAAACGGCGAAATCTTGCGCGGTCCCCCGGCGAGCATCGCGTTGTGCGTATCCTCGATCAGCGGCAGGCCGCCAATGCCGGAACCGATGCAGGCGCCGATCTGCTCGCGGTTCTCGCGCTCGAGATCGAGCCCGGAATCCTTGAGCGCATCGATCGCCGCCGCCAGGCCGTAGTGGATGAAGGTGTCGAAGCGACGCGCTTCCTTGGCCGGCAGGTACTGTCCGACGTCGAAGCCCTTCACCTCGCCCGCGATCTGCGAACTGTAGGCGGAAGCGTCAAAACGGGTGATACGGGTGATGCCGGACCTGGCGGCGAGAATGTTCGCCCAGGCGTCGCTGACCGTGATGCCGACGGGCGAGACAATACCGAGGCCGGTGACAACTACTCTGCGTCTAGTGGAACTGGACATGAATTCGATAGATTGATTCGCCGCGGACGCTTGGCAGGCCCGCGGCTCACGGATAGGTAACGGTCGCTAATAGAGCCTCCCGTTGCTTGCCAAATTCGCTCCGGATAGCGCTGGTGCCTAGGATTTCTGATGAGACCGGATGTAATCGACAGCCTGTTGAACCGTCGTGATTTTCTCGGCCTCCTCGTCGGGGATTTCGGTCTCGAATTCTTCTTCGAGCGCCATGACCAGTTCCACGGTGTCGAGCGAATCGGCGCCGAGGTCATTAACGAAAGACGACTCGTTTTTGATGTCGGCTTCGTTCACGCCCAGCTGTTCGGCAACAATTTTCTTGACCCGTTGCTCGATATTTTCCATTAACGTCCCCTTTCCTCTTGCTTGATAATCAATATGTTGGACCGCAATTCCGCTTGGTGTTGTGTTTCAACGCGAGTCAGGCGCGGATTTTACCATATTTGCCGTATAAAAAGCGTTTAGAAATCAACGCTAATCCATGTGCATGCCGCCCGTCGTGATCCATCGCGTCAGCGATCACATGCCTCCTCTCTCCCTTTGGGAGAGAGGCCGGGAGTGAGGGACGGCGGCACATTTACAGCCGTTTGAAGCTGGAACGCTCGCGCACTCATCATCGCCAAGCTAGTCCATGTGCA
>JAIESJ010000130.1 GCA_019746155.1 Burkholderiales bacterium | reverse complement strand
GG
Organism: Burkholderiales bacterium; assembly: GCA_019746155.1. Classification (GTDB taxonomy): domain Bacteria; phylum Pseudomonadota; class Gammaproteobacteria; order Burkholderiales; family SG8-41; genus CAKKQX01. The sequence goes on along the minus strand of JAIESJ010000130.1, from coordinate 7,307 downwards.
TGCTGCGCGAGCACGGCTACCCGTGCCTCATCCACGGCCACACCCACCGCCCGGCACGGCACGCGCACGTCGTCGACGGCCACACCTGCGAGCGCTGGGTGCTGAACGACTGGTACCGGCACGGCGGCTACCTGCGCTGCGACGCGGGCGGCTGTCGGCTATTGCAACTGTAGTATTACCTTAAATCTTTAATCCCCGCGCCAAATCAGCCTTGATATCCTCGATATTTTCAAGGCCCACCGCCACCCGCAGCAGCCCATCGCCTATCCCCGCCGCGGCGCGCGCCTCGGGCGAAATGCGGCCATGCGTCGTTGACGCCGGGTGGGTGATGGTGGTCTTGGTGTCGCCGAGATTGGCGGTGATCGAGAGCAGTTTCGTGTTATCGACGATGCGCCACGCTGCGTCCTTGCCGCCTTTCACGTCGAACGAGACGATCGCGCCGCCGCTTTTCTGCTGGCGCATGGCCAGCTCGTGCTGCGGGTGTGACGGTAGCCCCGGATAGTAGACGCGTTCGATTCCCGGCTGGGCCTCCAGCCAGCGCGCGAGTTCCAGCGCGGCTGCCGACTGCGCTTCCATGCGGATGCGCAGCGTTTCCAGTCCCTTCAGGATTACCCAGGCGTTGAACGCGCTCAGAGTCGGCCCTGCCGTGCGCAGGAACCCCAGCACGCCTTCATAAACCACCTCACGCTTGCCCAGCACCGCGCCGCCCAGTACCCGGCCCTGCCCGTCGAGGTACTTGGTCGCCGAGTGGATCACCACGTCCGCCCCCAGCGCCAGCGGCTGCTGCAGCGCCGGCGAACAGAAGCAGTTGTCGACCACCAGCAGCGCGCCTGCTTTTTTCGCCACCGCGGCCAGTGCCGTGATGTCGTAGACCTCGGTCAGCGGGTTGGACGGCGTCTCCAGATAGAACATGCGGGTATTCGGCTTCACCGCCGCCTGCCATTTCGCCGGTCCGGTGCCCGACACGAAGGTGGTGTCGACGCCGAAGCGCTTCATGATGTTGCCCAGCAGCTGCACCGTCGCGCCGAACACGCCCGAGGAGCACACGATATGGTCGCCGCCCTTCAACAGACCCATGACGCACGACAGGATCGCCGCCATGCCGGAGGCGGTGGCGATGCAGCACTCCGCGCCTTCGAGCGCGGCCAGGCGCTGCTCGAACACCGTCACCGTCGGGTTGGTGAAGCGCGAGTAGATATTGCCCGGCTCCTGGTTGGAAAAGCGTGCAGCGGCCTGCGCCGCCGACTTGAAGACGAAGCTCGATGTGAGATACATCGCCTCGGAATGCTCGCCGAACTGGCTGCGCTCGATGCCGGCGCGCACCGCCAGGGTTTCCAGTTTGTAGTTTTCAGCCATGTTCACCGCCGACAGTCCGTTTAACCATAAAAAAACCCGTTTCAGCTCTCGCTAAAAACGGGTTTTCACTCGCTTTAGCCGTATTTGTTTTGCATCCCGGCCTTCGCCGGCGGCGCCCGCAAGCTGACTATCAAATCGGCGCCCTCTCAAGTTACCCGCGGCTTAAGCACCTGTCAAGCCCGAGTTCCAGACTTAAAATCGGGCAACCGGGCGTTCCGCTAACGTGTCGTGGGGGCATTGTCGACCTACTGTCCGGCGGCGCCCCCGGTAACGGGTCAGTCCACCATCTCCAGCCCCAGATCGAGCTGGGTCGCGGCGGCCTGCATGGCGCCGTCGCGCCGCTTCGTTTCGACGCCGTCGAGATATTCCTTCGTCACGTCGCCGGTAATATAGACGCCGTTGAAGCACGAGGTTTCGAAGCTCGTCACCCTGGGATTGACGCTTCTCACGTCCTCCACCAGCGCGTCGAGATCCTGGTATATCAGTTCGTCGCAGCCGATCTCGCGCGCGACCTCGGCGTCACTGCGGCCGCTCGCGATCAGCTCGTCCCGCGTCGGCATGTCGATGCCGTAGACGTTGGCGTATCTGATCGGCGGCGCGGCCGAAGCGAAATACACCTTGCGCGCGCCGGCCTCGCGCGCCATCTGCACGATCTCGCGGCTGGTCGTGCCGCGCACGATGGAATCGTCAACCAGCAGCACGTTCTTGCCCTGGAACTCCATGCCGATGGCGTTCAACTTCTGCCGCACCGATTTCCTGCGGACCCCCTGTCCCGGCATGATGAAGGTGCGGCCGATGTAGCGGTTCTTGATGAATCCCTCCCGATACGGCAGGTCGAGATACTTCGACAACTGCATCGCCGCCGGATGGCTCGAATCGGGGATCGGGATCACGACATCGATATCGAGATGGCTGTAGTTGCGTCTGATCTTGTCGGCGAGGCTCTCGCCCATCCTCAACCGTGTTTCGTAGACCGAGATGCCGTCGATCACCGAGTCCGGCCGTGCCAGATAGACGAACTCGAACATGCATGGATTGAGCGAGGCGTTCGGCGCGCACTGGCGGCTGAAGAAATTGCCGTCTTCGTCGATGAAGATCGCTTCTCCCGGCGCGACATCGCGAATGCGCCGGAAGCCCAGCGTGTCGAGGGCAACGCTTTCGGACGCCACCAGGTATTCATGGCCTCGCGGCGTTTCGGCGCGGCCGAACACCAGCGGGCGTATGCCAAAGGGATCGCGGAACGCGAGCAGCCCGTAACCCGCAATCATCGCCACGACCGCATAGGCACCACGGCAGCGCCGGTGCACGCCCGAAACCGCGGCGAAAATCGTTGCCGGATCGAGCTTGTAATTGGTCGCCGCTTCCTGCAGCTCGTGCGCCAGTACGTTGAGCAGCACCTCGGAATCGGAATTGGTGTTGACGTGACGCAGGTCCTGGCGGAACAGTTCGTTCTTGAGCTGTTCGGCGTTGGTGAGATTGCCGTTGTGGCCGAGCACGATGCCGAACGGCGAATTGACGTAGAACGGCTGCGACTCGGCCGCCGACCACGCCGAGCCCGCCGTCGGGTAGCGCGTGTGCGCAATGCCGGAAAAGCCGACCAGGGCGCGCATGTTGCGCGTGCGGAACACGTCGCGCACCATGCCGCCGCCCTTGTGCATGTGGAAAGCGGCGCCGTCAGCGGTAACGATGCCCGCCGCATCCTGGCCACGATGCTGCAGCACCAGTAAACCGTCATATAAGAGCTGGTTTACCGGATTCTTAGCCACCACACCAAGAATTCCACACATCGCGCTTCCTCGGTTTCAGTTGTAAGTGACGCGCCGCGCCAGATCACCCGGCAGCCAGTTTTTGGCGGACATTGCCAATGCTTCCAGCGGCGGGCTAAACAGCGCGTTGCGCCATACCGGCTCTTTCGGCAGCGCGGTCAGCCCCGCCAGCAGCACCAGCACCAGCACAATCAATGCGCCGCGCGCCAGTCCGAACAATCCGCCCAGCATACGGTCCTCAAAGCCCAAGCCGGCATTTTTGACCAGACTGGACACCGCCATCGCCATCAGGCTCATCAGCAGCAGGACCACGAAAAATATTCCCACGAAACCAGCCAGCAGACGCAATTCCTCGCTTGGGATCTCGACCGGCAGCAGCGCCGCCAGCTTGCCGCCGAACAGATTCGCCGCCACGAACGCCACTACCCACGCCAGCAGAGCCAGTATTTCGCGCACCAGGCCGCGGATCACGCTGAGCAGGATCGACAGGCCGACGATGAACAGCACAGCGTAATCGAAAACTGTCATGGCGCCTTATTTCGGGACAACTTTTCCATCAAGACCGAGCGCCTTGAGCCGCTGCTGCGCCTTTTCCGCGGCCTCACGCGTGGCGAACGGCCCGGCGCGCACGCGGGTCACGTCGCCCTTTGCGGTCTTGACGACCTCGGTATAAGACTTGATGCCGGCGTCGGAAATCCGCTGCCGCATCTGCTTTGCTTTCCCGGCGTCGGACAGCGCAACCACCTGCACCACAAACTGCGCGCCTGGTGCTTTGACGGTTTCCCTGGGTGCCGGGGTCCTGGCTGGCGTTTTCGCGGCCCCCTGCTTTTCCGCCGGCCTGGACGCCTCCTTTACAGCTGCGGCTGCCGCCGGTTTGGCCTCGGGAGCGACCGCTGCCGGAGTCGGTGCCGGCGGCGACTTGCTCTCCGTCGCAGGCTTCGTTTCAGCCTTCTCCGCTTTTTCCGGCGGCTGGGGCGCCGGTTTGGATTGCGGCGCCGGGACAGCCGGGGTCACCTTCGGAGTGAACACTCCGGAATCCGGCGCAGGGATCTTGATGTCGATGTCCTCACCGGCCGGCTTGGGTTCGCTGTCGAGCACCATGGGCAACGCCACTGCGACCGCGGTGACCAGCACGATTGCGCCAATCAGGCGCCGCCGCGCACGTTTTCTGAGTTGCAGTTCCTCGTCGCTAATGGATCGCGCCATGCCGTATCAGCCGGTGACGACTTAAGTGATTGATTTTCATCACGTTTTAGTGGTGGACTCGGCTGCCTTGCGGGCTTCGCGCGCGCGCATTGCCGCAGCCACCGTATAGAACGATCCGAAAACCAGAATTCTATCATTTTCCGCTGCCATATCACAGGCTTGGACATAGGCTGCGGCGATGCTTGCGCATGCCGTGACCGGCGCGGTCACGCCCGCCGCGCCCAGTTGTTGCCGCAACAGCGCCGGGGCCGCGCCGCGCACATCTTCGATACCGGCGATCAGCCAGTGATCGACATGTTTACGAACGGCGCCGATCACGCCCGCAATGTCCTTGTCTCTCAGCATTGCAAACACCGCCAGCGTGCGCCCGCCGCGGCCCATCGCCACCAGATTTCCGGCCAGCGCTTCTGCGGCATGCGGGTTATGCGCGACATCGAGGATGGTCACCGGCCGGCCCGGCAGCACCTGGAAGCGCCCTGCAAGCTCCGCCAGCAGCAGCCCGGCGCGAATATCGTTCATGGTCACCGGCACACGCTCGTGCAGCGCGTCGAGCGCAGCCAGACAGGCGCTGGCATTGGCCAACTGGTAGGCCCCGCGCAGCGCGGGATAAGGCAAGCCGTTTCTGTTGCCCTGCGGTCCGCGGTACTGCCATTGCGTTTTATCCGCGGTATAGCCGAAATCCTCGCCCGCCATCAGCAGCTGCGCGCCGACCTGCGCGGCGTATTGCCGCAGCGACTGCGGCGGCTGCGGGTCGGCGCAGATCGCGGGCCGACCCCGGCGGTAAATTCCGGCCTTTTCGAAACCGATTTTTTCGCGCGTATCGCCCAGATACTCCATGTGGTCGAGATCGATGCTCATCACCAGCGCGCAGTCGGCGTCGAACGCATTGACCGCATCGAGCCGGCCGCCGAGCCCTACTTCGAGCACTGCCACGTCGACGCGCTCTTCGACAAACAACCACACCGCGGCGAGCGTGCCGAACTCGAAATAGGTGAGCGGCGTTGCGCCCGCTTTGTCGATTCTGGCGGCCTCGGCTGTCGAAAAAGCGCGGCACAACGCTTCATCGCTCGCTTCTTTGCGGCCGATCCGCACGCGCTCGTTGTAGCGCAGCAGGTGCGGCGAGGTGTAGCAGCCTACCCTGTAACCGGCGTGGTGCAGGATGGCTTCGAGCATCGCGCATGCCGAGCCCTTGCCGTTGGTGCCGCCGACGGTGATGACAGGAAACTGCGGGTTCAAGCCGAGCGCCTGCCTGACCCGCAGCGTGCGCGCCAGCCCCATTGCTATGGTTCTGGGGTGGACGCGCTCGATATGGGCCAGCCAGTCGGCTAAAGTTTCAGGTTTCAAGTTTGAAGTTTGACGTTTGACGTTTGACGTTTCTGATCAGGCGTCTTCATTGGAATAAGACAGCGCTTAAGGCCAGTCCAGCCAACTTTAAACCTGAAACTTGAGACCTGAAACTTACGCTGCTGCCGGCAGTTTCAGCAGCAGCGTAATGAGGCTCGCAAACTTGTCGCGCATCTCGCGGCGGTCGACGATCATGTCGATTGCGCCGTGCTGCAACAGAAATTCAGAGCGCTGGAAGCCCTCGGGCAAGGTCTCCCTCACTGTCTGTTCGATCACGCGCGGCCCGGCAAAGCCGATCAGCGCACCCGGCTCGGCGACCACCACGTCGCCGAGCATCGCAAAGCTCGCCGACACCCCGCCCATGGTGGGATCAGTCAGCACCGAGATAAAAGGCAGCCGCTCTGCGGAGAGCCGGGTGAGCGCGGCGCAGGTCTTCGCCATTTGCAGCAGCGACAGCAGTCCTTCCTGCATGCGCGCGCCGCCGGTGGCGGTGAAACAGATGAAAGGCAGGTGCTGCTCGATACAGACCCGGACGCCGCGCACAAAGCGCTCGCCGACGACCGATCCCATCGAGCCGCCAAGGAACCTGAATTCGAACGCCGCCACCACCACCGGCAGCGTCTTGATGCTGCCCTGCATGACCACCAGCGCGTCTTCTTCCGAAGTCTCGCGGCGCGCCTCTTCCAGGCGTTCGGTATAGCGCTTGCTGTCCTTGAACTTGAGGCTGTCGACCGGGAGGACTTCGGCGCCGATTTCGTAGCGCCCCTCGAGATCGAGCAGATAGTCGAGGCGCTCGCGCGCCGGGATGCGGTTGTGATGGCTGCACTTGGGGCAGACATAGAGGTTTTTCTCCAGATCGGTGCGATACAGCACCGCCTCGCACGAGTCGCACTTGCTCCACAGCCCCTCCGGCACGACCTTCTTGACGCCACCCGCATCGCGCTTGATTTTTGGCGGCAGCAGTTTCTGGAGCCAGCTCATGCCGTCGCCTTAACCAGGCTATCCATGGCGCGCCGCACGCCGGCAAGAAACGCTGCGGTATTCGCCGCAGCTTCTTCACGGCGCGAGTTTTCTATTTCCTGCACCAGCCGGCTGCCGATCACCACCGCATCGGCGCATGCAGCGATCTGTTTGGCGGTTTCGGCATCGCGGATGCCGAAACCTACCCCGATCGGCAGTTGGGTAAAGGAACGGACATGTTTGACACGCGCCGTGACATCGGCGAGATCGATGTTGGCGGCGCCGGTCACGCCTTTGAGCGAGACGTAGTAAAGATAGCCGCGCCCGAGCCTGGCGACCTGCTTCAGCCGCATGTCGTTGGTGGTGGGCGAGAGCAGGAAAATCGTGTCCAGCCCGCGCGCATCCAGGAGCTCGACCAGCTCGTGCGCTTCCTCGGGCGGATAGTCCACGATCAGCGCGCCATCGGCCTCGGCGGCTTTGAGCATGTCGGCAAAGCGCTCCGGGCCCAAGGCCTCGATCGGATTGGCATAGCCGAACAGCACGACCGGCGTGGTGCGGTCGGTCTTGCGGAATTCGGTCACGTAGCCGATGACGTCCTTGAGCGATACGCCATGCCTCAGCGCCCGCTCGCTCGAACGCTGGATCACCGGCCCGTCAGCCATGGGATCGGAAAAC
>JAIESJ010000305.1 GCA_019746155.1 Burkholderiales bacterium | reverse complement strand
GGCAATGTGGAAATGCGCTACGATCCCGACCAGCAGCGCGTGATTAACCAGCCGGTGACGATAGAGCCGCGCGAGATCGTGCCGCGCATCGTGCGCGAGGAGAACTATGCAGACACCGAAGGTTCCCGCAAGGGTTGAGATGGCAGAAATACGTAACTACACGATGAATTTCGGGCCTCAACACCCGGCTGCGCACGGCGTGTTGCGGCTGGTGCTCGAGCTCGACGGCGAGGTGATCGAGCGCGCCGACCCGCACATCGGGCTGCTGCATCGCGCGACCGAAAAACTTGCGGAGCACAGGACCTTCATCCAGTCGGTGCCGTACATGGACCGGCTCGATTACGTGTCGATGATGTGCAACGAGCACGCCTACGTGATGGCGATCGAGAAACTGCTGGGCGTCGAGGTGCCGCTGCGCGCGCAGTATATCCGCGTCATGTTCGACGAGATCACGCGCATCCTCAACCACCTGTTGTGGCTGGGCGCGCATGCACTCGATATCGGCGCGATGACCGTGTTTCTCTACGCGTTCCGCGAGCGTGAAGACCTGATGGACTGCTACGAGGCGGTGTCCGGCGCGCGCATGCATGCCGCGTACTACCGCCCCGGCGGCGTGTTCCGCGATCTGCCGGAATCGATGCCGCAGTACCAGGCCTCGAAAATCCACAACCAGCGTGCGGTCGACAAGTTGAACCGTAATCGTCAAGGGTCGGTCCTCGATTTCATCGAAGACTTCACCGAACGCTTTCCCAAATGCGTGGACGACTACGAAACGCTGCTCACCGATAACCGCATCTGGAAGCAGCGCACGGTGGGTATCGGCGTGGTGTCGCCGGAGCGCGCCATGGCGCTCGGGTTCAGCGGCCCGATGCTGCGCGGTTCGGGTATCGAGTGGGACCTGCGCAAGAAACAGCCGTACGAGGTCTACGACAAGGTCGATTTCGACATCCCGGTCGGCGTGAACGGCGACTGCTACGACCGCTATTTGGTGCGGATCGAGGAAATGCGCCAGTCCAACCGCATCGTCAGACAGTGCATAGACTGGCTGCGCAAGAACCCGGGCCCGGTGATGACCGACAACCACAAGGTGGCGCCGCCGTCGCGCGTGGCGATGAAGACCAACATGGAAGAGCTGATTCACCACTTCAAGCTCTTCACCGAAGGCATGCACGTGCCGGCCGGCGAGGCTTATGCTGCGGTCGAGCACCCCAAGGGCGAGTTCGGCATTTATCTCGTGTCCGACGGCGCCAACAAGCCGTACCGCCTGAAAATCCGTGCGCCGGGTTTCGCGCATCTTGCGGCGCTCGACGAGATGGCGCGCGGCCACATGATTGCCGACGTCGTGGCGATCATCGGCACGCAGGACATTGTGTTTGGTGAAATTGATCGATGAATGCACCGATGGTTCTCTCGCCCGAGGCGCTGGCGAAAATCGACAAGGCCATCGCCAAGTATCCGCCTGACCAGAAGCAGTCGGCGGTGATGGCGGCGCTCGCCATCGCCCAGGATGAGAAGGGTTGGCTCTCCACCGAGACCATGGATTTTGTCGCGCAGTATCTCGGGATGCCGCCGGTGGCGGTCTACGAAGTCGCGACTTTCTACACCATGTACAACCTGAAGCCGGTCGGCAGGCACAAGCTCACGATCTGCACCAACCTGCCGTGCGCGCTGCAGGGCGCGGCGGCGGCGGCCGAGCATCTCAAGCAGAAGCTCGGCATCGGCTTCAACGAAACCACGGCCGACGGCTGTTTCACGCTGAAAGAAGGCGAGTGCATGGGCGCGTGCGGCGATGCGCCGGTGCTGCTGCACAACAACAAGCGCATGCTGTGTGCGATGACCCCCGACAAGCTCGACAAGTTGATCGAGGAACTCAAATAATGGGCCTGCCGGTTCCTCCCTTCGCTACCGACCTGTTCGGGCCCGACGCGGTCATCATGAAAGGCCTCGACGGCCTCAACTGGCGGCTCAAGGACTACGAGGCGCGCGGCGGTTATGCGGCGCTCAGGAAAATCCTCGGCGAAAAGATTGCTCCCGAGAGCGTCATCGCCGAGGTCAAGAAGTCGGCGCTGCGCGGCCGCGGCGGCGCGGGCTTTCCGACGGGCCTGAAGTGGAGCTTCATGCCGCGCCAGTTTCAGGGCGAAAAATATCTGGTATGCAATTCCGACGAAGGCGAGCCCGGCACCTTCAAGGATCGCGATATCCTGCGCTACAACCCGCACATCCTGATCGAGGGCATGGCGATAGCCGCATACGCCACGGGGAGTGCGGTCGGCTACAACTACATTCATGGCGAGATCTGGGACGTCTATGAGCGTTTCGAGGAGGCGCTCGAGGAAGCGCGCGCCGCGGGCTATCTCGGCAAGAACATTCTGGGCAGCGACTTTTCCTTCGAACTCCACGCCCATCACGGCTTCGGCGCCTATATCTGCGGCGAGGAGACGGCGCTGCTGGAATCGATCGAAGGCAAGAAGGGGCAGCCGCGCTTCAAGCCGCCTTTCCCGGCAAGCTACGGCCTCTACGGCAAGCCGACCACCATCAACAACACCGAGACTTTCGCCGCGGTGCCCTGGATCATCCTCAATGGCGGCGAGGCTTTCCTCAACCTCGGCCGGCCCAACAACGGCGGCACCAAGATTTTCTCGGTGTCGGGCGACGTTGCGCGGCCCGGCAACTACGAAGTGAGGCTCGGCACGCCGTTCGCCAAACTGCTGGAAATGGCCGGTGGCATGCGCGGTGGCAGGAAACTGAAAGCCGTGATTCCCGGCGGCTCGAGCATGCCGGTGCTGCCGGCCGACATCATGATGGCGACCGACATGGACTATGACTCGATCGCCAAGGCGGGGTCGATGCTGGGCTCGGGCGCGGTGATCGTGATGGACGAGACGCGCTGCATGGTGAAGTCCCTGCTGCGGCTGTCGTACTTCTATTACGAGGAATCGTGCGGCCAGTGCACGCCGTGCCGCGAGGGCACCGGCTGGCTCTACCGCATGGTGAACCGCATCGAGACCGGCCGCGGCAGGCCCGAAGATCTCGATCTGCTGAACAACATCGCCGACAACATCCAGGGCCGCACCATCTGCGCGCTGGGGGATGCCGCGGCGATGCCGGTGCGCGCCTTCATCAAGCATTACCGCGACGAATTCCAGCATCATATCGAGCACAAGAAGTGCCTGGTGCCTGGCTATGCATAAATGTAGCGCAGGCGACCCGCCTGCCGTTAACGCCAATCCGATATTAGAAACTGCAGGCGGGTCGCCTGCGCTACGAAACAGATATGCTTGAAATCGAAATCGACGGCAGGAGGCTCGAAGTTCCCGAGGGGGCCACGGTGATGGACGCCGCTAACCAGGCGGACATCTACATCCCGCACTTTTGCTACCACAAGAAGCTCTCGATCGCCGCCAACTGCCGCATGTGCCTGGTGCAGGTCGAGAAGGCACCCAAGCCGCTGCCGGCATGCGCAACCCCCGCCACCAACGGCATGAAGGTGTGGACGCATTCCGAGCAGGCGGTCAGCGCCCAGAAGGGTGTGATGGAATTTCTCCTTATAAATCATCCACTTGACTGCCCGATCTGCGACCAGGGCGGCGAATGTCAGTTGCAGGACCTGGCGGTGGGTTATGGCGCCAGTGATTCGCGCTACCAGGAAGACAAGCGCGTGGTGGTCAACAAGAACCTGGGACCGCTGATCTCGACCGACATGACGCGCTGCATTCACTGCACGCGCTGCGTGCGCTTCGGCCAGGAGATCGCCGGCATCATGGAACTCGGCATGATCGGCCGCGGCGAGCATTCCGAAATCATCACTTTCGTCGGCAAGACGGTGGATTCCGAGCTCTCGGGCAACGTCATCGACCTGTGCCCGGTCGGCGCGCTCACCTCCAAGCCGTTCCGCTACACCGCGCGTCCCTGGGAGCTGACGCGCCATGCCTCGGTGAGCCCGCACTGCGGCCTGGGATCCAACCTCACGGTGCAGGTCAAGCAGAACCGCGTGATGCGCGTGCTGCCGCGCGCGAACGAGGCGATCAACGAATGCTGGCTGTCCGACAAGGACCGTTTTTCATACGAAGGCCTCAACTCCGAGCAGCGGCTGGCGAAGCCGATGCTGAAACGCGATGGCGAGTGGCGGGAAGTGGAGTGGCAGGTGGCGCTCGAGTTCATCGCCGGCGAACTGAAGCGCATCCGCGACCAGCATGGCGCCGCGAGTATCGGAGCATTGGCGACGCCGCACCAAACACTCGAAGAGCTTTTCCTATTAGGCAAACTCGCCCGCGAGTTTGCCTCCGGCAACGTCGATTTCAGGCTGCGCCAGTCTGATTTCAGCGCCGATGGCAAGATGTCAGGTGCGCCCTGGCTCGGCATGAAGATCGCTGAGATCGGTCAACTCGACCGCGTGCTGGTCGTGGGCTCGACGCTCAGAAAAGACCATCCGCTGCTCGCCCACCGGCTGCGCCAGGCGACCAAGCGCGTGACCCAGATCAACCTCATCAATCCAGTGGACGACGACCTGCTGATGCGCGTCGCCCACAAGGCGATCGTGGCGCCTGCCGCCATGCCCGACATGCTGGCGCAGGTGCTGAAAGCCGCGGCGCAGGCGAAAAATGTCGAGGTTCCGGCAAGCGTGCGCGGTGCCGTGGAGCGGGTTACGGTGTCCGAAGCCGCGCAGCGCATCGCCGCCAGCATGAGCTCCGGGCAGAATGCCGCGATATTCCTCGGCAATCTCGCCCAGCATCATCCGCATGCTGCGCAATTGCAGACACTGGCGCAGGAACTTGCAGCACTGACCGGCGCGCGCTTTGGCTTCCTGGGCGAAGCCGCCAACAGTGTTGGCGGCTATATCGCGGGATGTGTCCCCTTTGGGATGCCAGGCGGCAAAAATGCGGCGCAGATGCTGAAAGACCCGCTGAAGGCGTACATGCTGTTGGGCGTCGAAGCCGAGTTGGACACCCACGATCCCCATCAGTCGGTCGCGGCGATGAAAGCTGCGGAACTGGTAGTGGCGATGAGCCCGTATCAGCATATGGCGACCGACTATGCGCATGTGCTGCTGCCGGTCGCGCCGTTCACCGAGACTGCCGGCACTTTCGTCAATACCGAGGGCACGGTGCAGAGCTTCAATGGCGTAGTAAAGCCGCTGGGCGAGACGCGCCCGGCGTGGAAAGTGCTGCGCGTGCTGGGCAATCTGCTGGGCGTCCCCGGCTTCGATTACGACAGTGTCGAGGAAGTACGGCGCGACGTTCTGGGCGACGGCAGCGACGTTTCGTCAAAGCTCGACAACCGCCTGCGGTCGACTGCGATCGATACCATTGCGCCGGTGCGAAGCGAAGACGTCCAGCGTATCGCCGAGGTGCCGATCTACGCGGCGGATGCCATCGTGCGGCGCGCGCCGTCGCTGCAAAAGACGCGTGATGCCGCGCCTCCCGCGGCATGGATGAATCGCGCGCTTGCCGACAAGCTCGGCCTGCGCGCTGGCGATCAGGTACGGGTGAGGCAGGGCGCGGGCGAGGCCGTCGTGCCTTATGCCATCGACGACAGGCTGCCCGCGGACTGCATACGGCTTGCGGCGGCGCGGCCCGAAACAGCGGAATTGGGCGCGCTGTTCGGCACGGTCGGCGCCGAGCGCGTCGCTGCGCAACAGAAGATGGTGGTGTAGGCGATGGCATTCCTCGAAAACCTGTTCGGGCCGACCTGGCCGGCGGTATGGACGCTCGCGAAAATCATCGCGATTGTGGCTCCGCTCATGATCGCGGTCGCGTATCTCACGTTGTGGGAGCGCAAGATGATCGGGTGGATCCAGGTGCGCATCGGGCCGAACCGCGTGGGACCGCTGGGCCTGCTGCAGCCGATCGCCGACGGCCTGAAGCTGCTGGTCAAGGAAATCATCGTCCCGAGCGGCGCCAGCAAGTTCCTGTTCGTGGTGGCGCCGGTCATGGCCATCATGCCGGCGCTTGCGGCGTGGGCGGTGGTGCCGTTCAGTCCCGAACTGGTGCTCGCCAACATCGACGCGAGTCTGCTCTATATCATGGCGATCACCTCGATGGGCGTCTACGGCATCATCATCGCCGGCTGGGCGTCGAACTCCAAATATGCATTCCTGGGGGCGCTGCGTTCCGCGGCGCAAATGGTGTCATACGAGCTCGCGATGGGGTTTGCGCTGGTGTGCGTGCTGATGGCGGCGCAAAGCCTCAATCTGGGAGAAGTCGTGCGCCATCAGGAGGGGAACTGGGGCCTGCTCAACTGGTTCTGGATTCCGCTGTTTCCGATCTTTCTCGTCTATATCATCTCCGGCGTTGCCGAAACCAACCGGGCGCCGTTCGACGTCGCCGAGGGCGAGTCGGAAATCGTGGCGGGCTTCCACGTCGAATACTCGGGCATGGCCTTCGCCGTGTTCTTTCTTGCCGAGTACGCAAACATGATCCTGATCTCGACGCTGGCTTCGATCATGTTCCTCGGCGGCTGGCTGTCGCCGTTTCCGCAGTCGTGGGGCGTGCTCGGGAGCCCGGGCTTCGGCTGGCTGCTCTTGAAGCTGTTCCTCGTCGCGTCATGCTTTCTGTGGTTCCGTGCGACCTTCCCTCGTTACCGCTACGACCAGCTCATGCGGCTGGGCTGGAAGGTGTTTCTGCCGCTGACGATCACGTGGATCCTGGTCCTCGGCGTGTGGATGCAGACCCCGCTGTGGGTGTGGTGGAGGCCGCTATGATCGAGCGCATCCGGCATTTTTTCAGGACATTCCTGCTGTTCGAGCTGGTCAAGGGCTTGATGCTGACCGGCCGGCACCTCTTCGCGCGCAAGATCACGGTGCAGTTCCCCGAGGAGAAGACGCCGCAAAGCCCGCGTTTCCGGGGACTGCACGCGCTGCGCCGCTATCCCAACGGCGAAGAGCGCTGCATCGCGTGCAAGCTGTGCGAGGCGGTGTGCCCGGCGCTTGCCATCACCATCGAATCGGAACAGCGCGAGGACGGCACGCGCCGTACCACGCGCTACGACATCGACCTCACCAAGTGCATTTTCTGCGGCTTTTGCGAAGAGTCGTGCCCGGTCGATTCGATCGTCGAGACGCGCATTCTTGAATATCACGGCGAGCAGCGCGGCGATCTGATCTACACCAAGCCGATGCTGCTCGCGATCGGCGACGCGTACGAAGAACAGATTGCGGAAGACCGCGCCGCAGATGCGGCGTACCGCTAAGTGAAGGAGTGAATGAGTAAAGGAGTGAATGGGAAAGAACACCCTCTCCCCCGGATCCGGGGG
>JAIESJ010000274.1 GCA_019746155.1 Burkholderiales bacterium | reverse complement strand
GATTGAGCGGTCATGCGCGAACCGCGGTTTCCGGCCCTGCACCTCCTGCTACCGATAGGGGTTAGCCTCTCAGACCCGCTTCGTTGTGCAGCCATGCGGGCGGTTTGTCACACCGCCTGCCCGCTGCCACTCCGCGCGCTCTCCACCCGCGCCGCGATCCAGTCGCTCACGTCCGATTCGAGCCAGCCGACCGCGCGCGGACCGAGCGGCACCGGCTTCGGGAAAACGCCGTCCTTGATGTACTGATAAATCGTGCTGCGCGAAAGCCCTGTGCGCGTCTCGACCTGCTTGCGTCGAAGAAATGCGGGCTCCCGCTGGATACTCTGCGCCATGATCGTCACCTCGCGGCTGGTAATGGAAGACGGCAACATCCTTCCACACCGCATGGCCCTTTTGCGACGGAATCGGAGCCTCGACGAGGCCACGAAAAAGTATTGACAGCGAGGCAAACTGAGTATCCGACGGCGAGTCAGGACCGGTTGCGATTGCCGTGGGTTTCCCGGTTATCCACGGCCCGATGCGTGCGGCCCCTCTCTCGCACGCGCGGATCGGGCGGTGGGTAACCGGGCATTGCTACACAGCCGGATTTCTTCGTGTGCTAGCTGAAGATCATTTCACAGGAAACTTGGTCGCCAGCTCGTCGCTCGCCCGCCGCAGTAGCACGGCGCCTTTCGCGAGCCATTTGAAGCGGATCCGTTTGGTAGGCTGTTGCGTCCGGCGAATTCTTGCATGTGAGAGATTGCTCTCGTAACGCTTCGAATGGATTTCATTGAGAAACTTGAATACTGCGGGATAGCGTGCTTTTAGTCTGCCGTGAGACAAGCATCCGCCGACATTCCCCATGGTGTAGGTACCGAGGCTTGGATCTCGACGAAACAGCGCGTCCAGCATCCAGTCGATGAAGACATCCGTACCGTTCACCCAAGAATTGGGGCTCGTCTTGAAGTGCCCCTTGCACTCGACGATCTGCGCCTCGGCGTGTTTGTAATTCCGTCCAAAGAAGCTTCGCCAATCGACAGCGATGTCATGCCCGGTCATTTCCTCGATTGCCAGCCGGATACCGCAAATGCCAGCTTTCGCTCTGCGCAAAGCTCCGAATTCCTTCAATACGAGTCTTGCCAAGGGGTGCACGTCACGCACCGAGCGATCGACGGCAATACCCATCACGCCGACCAGCCGCGCCGCGGAAATCGCCACATCCGCCGATTCCGCTCGCAGGTTCGCATTCAACCAACTTCGCCGTTGTCCCGCCGACATTTTAGCCCACGGCACTGCGTATTGAACTCGCGCGCGGAGCCAGCCGGGCTTGGTCGATACCACTGAATACTCGGCCTGTCGTTCCGTGAACTTGCGTTCATGATGCAACCATGCCGCCAAAGCGTCGGACAAGTCCGCCTGACTGACGCGGGGCGTCCACAGTGGTTTGAACTTGCGTCGTGCGCTCTTCAGCGCCCCCCCAGATAACTTACCGGTACTCACGCCGATAAAGGCCGCGCGAACCGCAGGGTAAAGCGCCTGCCGCTCAACTTCCTGCACCAGTCGAAGCCCCACTTTGTTTGGAATTCTTGCGTAGCGGGCGAGGTAGCGAGAAATCACCTCGTAAAGGTGTGGCTGCTTCTCGTAAATGCGCCATAGACGTTCGGTTAGTCGCCGAACTGGGACCGCGCGCCCAAGCAGGTACTTGAAGCGAGTCGCACTCGTGACCTCGTACCGCGGACTCAACTCGGCCAAGCGGCGGTATAGGGCTTTCTGATCAACCTCCGGTTCGGCCAAAACGGACTCCACCGGCGTACTTACCGACTTGAGTTCGTCTTGGATGTCGGTTACCCGATGGATGTCGATCTTGCTCGACTGGGGAAAAAGTCCGACATCCTTACTCATGCGATCCAGCGCCACCAGCATCCCGCGCAGGTGCTTATCATCGCGTGCAAAGAGCCGAATGTCGTCAACGTACCGAAAGTACTGGACTCCTGTCTCGGCCCGATGGTTATGGTCGAAGTAGGCGAGTACGGTTTCCGCGATTAGCCCAGAACTCAACGGGCCCTGCGGAATTCCGTGGTTGTGATAGATACGCGTCGATGTCGCCGTCCAGACAGAGAGATACTCAGTCAGCTTTTTGGCCAACTCTGTGTCGCATCCGATTTTCTCCAGAAAATGCCGGAGTACCCGGTGGTCAATGCTGTCGTAGAAGGCTGTTAAGTCGAAACTCGCCGTCCAAACGTAGCCGTGTGCAAAGGCCTCCTCCGCGGCTTTGTTGAACGCGCGGTAGCCATCCGACCACTTTCTGTAGAACCATGGGCTCGAAATTCCGGCGTAGAGGTGGCCGAATACCTGCTTGTTGTAGCGTCTGGACACATGAGGAAACAGCCGCTCGGCGACGATGTTGGCGAGCGCCTGATAGACAATTTGATCTTCCACCGAAAGCAAGGATATTGGTCGCAATATTCCGGAGGGCTTTGGCAGGAACACCTTGCACGCATCGGTCGGCGTGTAGATACCGCGCCGCAGTCGATTCGCCAAATGTCTTAGAAGCGCCTCATCTGCCGTTGCATAGGCACTGTATAGCTCGCGAAAATAACTCTTGTATGCCCGATCCGGATTTGACCGCACCCAACCCCAAGCGCGGCGCAAATTCTCAATAGACCATGCGCGCCGGAGACCACTCATACCAACGAGACACTATGAGCGGAAAAGAGCGTCATGACGCCGCCGCAAGGGGCACCTGCCAGGCCGTAAGCATTCCCGCGATACGTGCCGTCTGCCCACCGGGTGAAACATGCGGGATGCAAGCCTCATCCGCCATTGCTGCAACGAATTCGTTCCGGCGCCAGGCAGTATCCCTGGTGATGCGCTTGAGGACCCCGGCGAAGGGCGAGAGAAACAGCACACGACCGGCGTCGAACGCCGCTCGACATTCGGCTGGGATGCGCATCGCCTCGATCGCGCGCGCGGGGCAGACGATGATGGGTTGTTTGCCTCGCACCAAAATCTTTAGGCATTCCTTCTCAATTGGCGAGTGAAATCCGCTGATTACGGTGATACCTTCATCGCGCATGCGACGGGCTGCGTCGTGAGCGCGGAGGATCGCCTCGCCGGGTGTCCGGGCAGAGCAGAAAAGGGCGGTCCGGCGGGCAGCGAGAATTGTGACGGGGCCGATCACGTTTAGGGCTTTGGGCGCTGCAGTGCCTAATCGTGCTTTCAGGTATAACGGCCAGTGGGCGTCCAACGGCATAAGCTGAACACACTTACGCATGGGCTGCGTCTTTGCTCTGAGAAGAATCGTCAATCGGTGCGGCACCCTTAGACAGGGCATCGAATTCCGCAGGGTCTTTTAGCTTTTCGATTAGAAAATCTACCCACGCCTGCGTATAGCCATAGTCCTTGTGCATCTTGTCGTAGACGCAGTACTTCCAGTCGGTTTCCTGCGGGCTCGAACTGCCACCGGGCGGACGAACCTTGAATTTTCGCCAGCAACGGACATGCGTATCGCCATTGAATTTCGGTACCGATTTGCCGCCCGGTCGGCCCGCACCGACTTTTGCGCCTTGCGGTTCTCGCTGGGGTCGATGCCATCGGCCACCAGCTTGCGCGCAGCGTCGCGGCGGTCGCGGGCGGCCTTCAGGCTCACGTCGGGGTAGATGCCCAGCGAGAGCCGCTTTTCCTTGCCGCCGAAACGGTACTTCCAGCGCCACCACTTCCCGCCGGCGGGGTTCACTTCGAGGTACAGGCCGCCGCCGTCGAACAGCTTCACGGCCTTGGCCTGCGGCTTGGCAGAGCGGATCGCGGTGTCGGTCAGCGGCATGTGGGGGCAACTCCAGTTCAGGATTCCCCTGTTGCCCCCGTTCTGGGGGCAGCTTTCATTTGAAGGCGCGGGAACATGCCGGACATTATGCAAAAAAAAACCCACTGATGACAGTGGGTTGGTGTACTTCTTCGGTTCCCCCTGGAGGGTTGTTGGTGGACCATCTTAACCGAGGCTCGAACCTTTTTTGAGCAGCGCGAGCCGTGATCCGGACGCGGACGCTGCCCGCCGCCCAACCCCGCAAGCCGCCCGCCAGCCGTAAGGCGCGGCTGTCATGCGGCTTGCAGTAAACCCCCCGCTCCCTCCTGAACGTCGGTCGCGGAGTGGTGCGGCCCTGGGCCGGGCCGCGCCTCGGCTTCGCCACTCGGCCCTAAACCCCGGCTCGGCCCCGACTGCACGTCGGGGCCGGACCCCGCGTCGCCCTGTAGCGTTTTGTTGTTCTCTCGGGCGCGCGCAAGTCTTTTCGTGGGATGGTGGCTTCAGGGCGTCGCGGTGTGCGGCGGCTATCGCCGCCGCGAGCCGGGGTAAGACTTCGAGGCCCCGCTCCGGCTGTCTCAGTCGGGCGGCTTCAAACCCCTTCGGGGTTTTCCGCTGCGCCCTTGGTGAGCCAGCCGCTCCCCTCATCGTGGTCGCGGTGCTCCCGATTCAAAGCGCTACACCGGGAGACTGCCTGCGCTTCCTGCCCGCGCGGCGCGCGGGCGGGCGCTCCGGCAGACTCCCTTTCAGGCAAAGCGCATCGTGGCGCACTTCGCTCGCCACCATGCGCTTGGGAAACAAGAAAACCCCGGGATCATCACCGGCACGAGGCTGGGAGAGGATTCGTCCGGGGGCGGCATATTGTGCGAAATCCTATTTCTTCTCTCGCCGCACGCCCTTGAAGGGCTTGTCATCGGATTTTTGGTCCATAAACCGGCCGGTTTCGGTATCGCGCTTTACCCAAGATTCGGTCTTGGGGTTGTAGGTCTGCGAACGGCCGGTAACGGTGCCTTGGCGATGGTTATCGCCGGGCGGTGGATTCTTGGCCATGTGGACTGCCTCTGTTGCGGGTTGACGATACGGAACTTCAATATTATTATGTCAACCGTTGACGTATTCGTCAAGTAAATCCTTTCCGTCAACCTACCGGAGGTCGAATGATAGGCGAACGGCTGAAACAGGCCAGGCTCGGTGCAGGTTTGTCCATGGAGGCGCTGGTAGCCAAGATGGACCACTTCCTCACGAAGCAGGCCATTTCCAAATACGAAACCGGCAAGAGCGTTCCGGGCTCGGAAGTACTCGTGCGTCTGGCTGACGCGCTGGGCGTCAAGACGAGCTATTTCATGCAGGAACCGAAGGTCAAAGTGGAGTTCATCGCCTACCGCAAACACAGCCGCTTACCCAAGGCCGAGGCCAACCGGCTGCAAGTACAGATCACCGATCACCTCGAACACTATTGTTGGCTGGCCTCTCTGTTCCCTGTCGATGGAAAACTCGAAAGACGTGCGACAGTCGGCGTCCCGAAGGCCCGACAGGCGAAGTCTGTGGACGATGTCGAGAAAATCGCCAAAGAGCTTCGAGAGGATTGGAAAATCGGCTTGGACCCCATCGAGAATCTGGCCGAAACGCTCGAAGACCACGCCGCCGCGGTATTGGCTCTGGACGCCGATGAGCGATTCGACGGCCATTCCGCTTGGGCGACGATTCTCGGTGACGACGGACGAAAGGTTCCGGTACTTGTCACAAATGCCGCCATGTCCGGAGATCGTCAGCGTTTCAATCTCGCCCACGAACTTGGACATTTGGTAATAAAGCAGAAACAAACAAAGGAGGACGAGGAAATCGCCCATCGTTTCGCCGCCGCCTTCTTGGTGCCGGACGAAGCGGCATACAAGGAGCTTGGCAGATCTCGAAGCCGTATCGAGTTCGATGAACTGTTACTGTTAAAACACAAGTACGGCTTGAGCATGCAGGCGTGGTTACGTCGTGCCAAGGACCTCGGTATTATCTCGCCGAGTTGGTACAAGAACACCGTTGTTATCTTTCGCAAACGTAAATGGCACAGGCAGGAGCCCGGAAAGCAAGTCGCGCCGGAGCAACCGCTACGCTTCAAGCAGCTTGTACTGAGAGCGATGGCGGAAGGAATTATCTCCCGTGAGCGAGCCGAGGAACTGAATCCCGGCGTGGTGTCGCTGAACGGTAAGGAGGGCGAAATGGCCAAAGCCAAGAAAATCGCCGCGCTGTCACTTGACGAGCGCCGCAAACTGCTCGAAGCGGCGGCGGAACGCGCTGCGCACGAGTACGAAACGGACAAGGAACTGACCGCCTTCACGGAACTTGACGGGGCGGTCAATGATTAATCGCGGGGACGTGTGGCTGGTTAATCTCGATCCGACCATCGGACAGGAAATCAAGAAAACCCGGCCCGCCGTCGTGGCGAGTTCCAACAGCATCGGCAAACTGCCCCTGAAGATCATTGTCCCTATCACGGACTGGAAACCGCCCTACGCCGGCTACCCGTGGATGATCTACCTTGAGCCCGACAAGCAGAACGGTCTCACCAAGAAGTCGGGGGCGGATACGTTCCAGGTCCGTTCCGTTGACCAAACTCGTTTGGTCAAAAAGCTGGGGAATCTTCCCGAGCCGGTGATGGAGGAAATCGCAGCTGGGATAGCGATCTGTATCGAATATAAGTGACGCAGTACGACAGCGTATGTACAGGTTACGTGGAGGTTTTCTTCTCATCGCCATGATAACAAAATAAGACCTTGTTTAATTTGACTTTCTGGCACAGAATGCTACTGAAACCAGCGGTCTGGTGAAAAACATAAAGATTTAATCCTGAGATCAGGAAAGGCATTGTTTTTATTTATCTTTTCAACAAACACCTTGAACTTTTATAAAAAATGCCGATAATTACATTGCACTTGCCCCTCACCTGATTCGCCCTTGTGGCCCGGGTGGGGTTATCCCAACAAAAAAGCCCCCTGCGACGATATCGCCGCAGAGGGCTTTTCATTTCCAGGGACTACCGTGCCGCGTGAGCCCGCGGCTATCCGCGTAGTCGCCTTCGTGGATGGACAGAATCTTTTTCACTCCGCCCGCGAGGCCTTCGGGTACCCTATTCCAACTACGGTGTCGGCAAGCTCGCGGCGGTGATCAGGCCGCTGGCCAACGGTTTGGTAACGTTTCTCGCGCAAGGCAATCTTTGCCTCGCGCTGCTCGCCACCGCGGAATTTTATATCGCCGGCCTGCTGTTACTGCTGACGGTGAACGAGTGTCGTGGGCGGGCGGCGGTTATCCGATTGGAGGGTTCACCCCGACTCCCTGCGACCATTTCGAAGCCATTCCAATTTTGTACGGTATAGCGTATAAAATCGGAAACCTATCTCAAGGGCCTGTAAAAACAGGCAAATAATAATGCCGGATAAGCAGCAAAAATCGCCAAAAGA
>JAIESJ010000059.1 GCA_019746155.1 Burkholderiales bacterium | reverse complement strand
GAACGTCATTCCGCAGAGCATGCAATTGATCGCCGGACGCACTGCGCAGGACTACAACCAGCGCAAAGAGCGCAAGGGCGCTTTCTGGGAAGATCGTTACCACGCCACCGCCATCGAAGCCGACGGCCATCTACATCGCTGTCTGGTCTACATCGATCTGAACATGGTGCGCGCCGGTGTCGTCAAGCACCCTGCGGAGTGGGCACACAGCGGTTACCTGGAAATCCAGAATCCGCCTGCGCGCTATGCTCTCATCGATCTCACCGCTGTCAGCACGTTGTGCGGCTTTGCGGGCGTACCGGAATTTCAGAAAGCACACTGCGGATGGGTCGAGGAAGCACTCAACCAGGGCGTTGCCGCACGCGATGAGCGTTGGTCGGAGGCCATTGCCGTTGGCAGTCGGGAGTATGTCGACAAGGTCAAGGCTGAACTTGGGAATAAAGCACTGCATCGCGAAGTCGCTGGGTTGGATGGAACGTATACACTGCGGGAGCCCAGCAGGAATTACGCGCATGATTTTGACGGCAAAAATGGTGTTCTAAGGCCGGATAACACGATTTCCTGGAACGAAAGTGCTGAAGTTACCGAAGCTTAGCGTGGTCCGACCCGTGCAGCGACGTGGGCTTCACGCGTGACGGCGTGTGCGTGCGGTACGACGGGAATCAGCTGCTTGCCGGGGAGACAAACTTCAGCCCGGCGATCCCGATCACGATCAGCGCGATGAACGCAAGCCGGAGAAAATCGCGCGGTTCGTTGAACAGGACGATCCCGAGTATCGCCACGCCGATCGCGCCGATGCCGGTCCACACCGCGTAGGCGGTGCCGATCGGTATCGTGCGCAACGCAAGCGCGAGGAACAGAAAGCTCGCCGCCATGCCGATCACCGTGAATACCGAGGGCCACAGCTTCGTGAAGCCGTCGGTGTACTTGAGACCGATCGCCCACGCTATTTCAAACAGCCCGGCCAGAAACAAAAGAAACCACGCCATGAGGCACTCCCGGTATCAAGGTTGAAAGGTTGATTCGAAACCAGCGCAGCATCCACTGCGGCGTTCATGAAATGGTCGAATTCGTTGTCGTGTGATTATGCGCAGAATTTATAATATTTACAAGTAAATCAATATGTTATGAATTTTATAGGAGACGGTTCCGGGTTTCGGGCGGGGTCTTTTTGCCAAGCCCGATGACAGGCGGCCGCTCCGGTTATTTCTTGCGTTGAGGGCAAAAAATAGCGTAAAATCACGCCCTTTCCGCTTTTTGACCAGCAGGTAACCCATGGTTGTGATCCGTTTGGCACGAGGCGGCGCTAAAAAGCGTCCGTTTTTTAATGTGGTTGTCGCCGATTCGCGCCGCGCCCGTGACGGCCGCTTCATCGAGCGCGTCGGGTTCTATAACCCGAAAGCGCCGGCAGGGCAAGAGATGCTGCGCATCAACAAGGAACGTCTCGCGCACTGGCAGTCCCAGGGCGCACTCCTGTCCCACACCGTAGCGCGTCTTGTCAAACAGTTTGGTGTTACAGGCTCTGAAGCCGCCTGAGAAACTGGTGGCGATGGGGCGGATTGTGGCCCCGTTTGGCGTCAAGGGCTGGATCAAGGTCCAGCCGTTCACCGCGGAGACGAGCAGCCTGCCCGCGTACGGTACTTGGTGGCTGGGGCACGACGGTGATTGGCAGGCGCATCAGGTTGAGCGGTCGCAGGCCCAGGGGCGCGTGGTCGTGGCCAAGCTCAGGAATTGCGAGAACCGCGAGGCGGCGCTGCTGTTTCGGGGCCGGCACGTTGCAATACCGCGGGAAGCATTTCCGCAAACGGCGGCAAATGAATTTTACTGGGCCGATCTGCTCGGGCTCAGGGTGGTAAACGAGGCGGCACAGGATTTCGGCGAAGTAATCCGGGTCCTGGAAACCGGCGCGAACGACGTGCTGGTGGTGCAGGGCGAGTGCGAACGGCTGATCCCGTTCATTGCGGATGTGATCAAGGCAGTCGATCTTGCCGCCGGCGTGATCAGGGTGGATTGGGGCGCGGATTACTAGCGTCTATTGTCGAGATAGGTGCTTTGCTTCAATTTGACGTTGTCACGCTGTTCCCGGCGATGTTCGACGCCGTCACCGACTGTGGTGTGACGGGCCGGGCGCGGGACAGGGGGCTCTACCAGCTGGTACTGTGGAATCCGCGGGATTTCGCCGCCAACAGTTACCGCACCGTGGACGACCGGCCGTATGGCGGCGGTCCCGGCATGGTGATGATGGCGGAGCCGCTGGAAAAGGCGATTTCGGCGGCGCGCCAGCGGCAGAAAAGCTCGGGCGTGAAAAACCCGCGCGTGATTTATCTGTCGCCCCAGGGCCGGCTGCTCGATCACCGGTTGGTGATGGAGTTGTCGCAGGCGCAGGGGCTGGTGCTGCTGGCCGGGCGTTACGAGGGCGTGGACGAGCGCCTGATCCGGCGCAATGTCGACGACGAGATTTCGATCGGCGACTATGTGCTCTCGGGCGGGGAACTCGCGGCGATGGTGGTGGTGGATTGCGTGGTGCGGCAGATGCCGGGGGCGCTCGGCGATGCCGAGTCGGCAAACCAGGACTCATTCGTCAACGGCTTGCTCGATTGCCCGCACTACACGCGGCCGGAAGTATACGAGGGCGAAGCGGTGCCGTCGGTGTTGCTCTCGGGCAACCACGCCGAGATCAACCGCTGGCGCCTGAAGCAGGCGCTGGGCCGGACGTGGCAGCGGCGGCCGGATTTGCTGGAGCGGCGTGCGCTGACCGATGAAGAGCGGGCGCTACTGGAAGATTTCAAGAAAGAAGTGCAAGGAGCATGACTATGGACATCATCAAACAGCTTGAGCAGGAAGAGATCCGGCGGCTCGGGAAAACCATTCCCGAATTCGCGGCGGGCGACACCGTTGTCGTCAACGTCAACGTGGTGGAAGGCGAGCGCAAGCGCGTCCAGGCCTACGAAGGCGTGGTGATCGGCAAGCGCAACCGCGGCCTCAATTCCGCATTCACCGTGCGCAAGATTTCCTCGGGCGAGGGCGTCGAGCGGACGTTCCAGACCTATTCGCCGCTGATCGCGAGCATCGAAGTCAAGCGCCGCGGCGACGTCGGCCGCTCCAAGCTCTACTACCTGCGCCAGCGTTCCGGCAAGGCCGCGCGCATCAAGGAGAAACTGGCAAGCCGCACCGAGGAACTGGCAGGCAGCCCCGAGGCCGTGACGGCGGAAGATCAGGCGCGGGAATAAGCGCACCAATGATTCCTGGAAAAAGGCGGCGTCGGCCGCCTTTTTTTATGCCTTTGGTTTTGGGGGGAATAGAATACGCCGATGCGAAACCTGCTGTTCATGTTGTTGCTCTGGGTGTCGGGGGGCGCTCTTGCCGCGGAGGGAGCCGATACGCTGGAGGTCGCGCGGCGGCTTGCCGGCGCGGGTGCGCTGCAACTCGCATTGAGCCACGTCGAGCAATCGCAACCGCGCGATGCCGCGGTGTCGCGCTGGGCGGAATGGGAAATGCTGCGCCTGAACCTGCTCTTCCAGCTCAACCGCCACGCCGATGTGCTTCAGCGCGCCGGCGCACTGCCTGCGAACATGCCTGCCGCGCCGCTGCGCGAGGCCCTGACGCTGGCTACCCGCGCCGCTGTCGCGACTGCCCAGGGCACTCTGGCGCGGCACTTCGCCGCGCGTGTGCTGTGGCAGCTCAATCCGCCGGCCGGCGAGGTGAAGGAAATCCGTCTGCTGGTGATAGAAAGCCAGGTCGCCGACAGGAAAGACGACGATGCGTTTCGCAGCATGCTGCGCTTTCAGCAGGACCATCAGCCGCTCGATCGCGGCACTGCGACGCGTTTTGTAGAAGCCCTGCTCGAGCTCGGCATGGCGAAAGAGGCCGTCAACTGGCTCGGCAGCCTGGATGACGCAAATCCGTTGAAACTGCTGTTGCGGCTCAGGGCCGATCTTGTTTCCGCAGACGCGGCGGTTGCCCAGGCGCGCGCGCAGCTCGCCAAAGGCGACAGCATCGGCTATTGGCAGGTGCTAGCGCAGGCGGCAACGCAGCAGAAAAACCGCGCGCTGCAGATTGAATCCCTGGAAAACATATTGCAGCTTGCCGACACAAAACATGCGCAGCGACTGGCGGCGCAGGCGCAGGATCTGTGGCAGCTTTATCTCGCCGCGGCGCAGGAAATCGGCAACCAGAACCGACTCTTGATGGGGGATGACCTCACGTGGGCGGATTTCGCGGCGCGCCGTCTTGGCACCAGTCCGTTTGAGTCGCGGGCCCTTTTTGCTCATCTTGCGCAGCGGGGGCAAACGCGCGAGACGCGGCACAACGCGCAACTGCAGATCGCGTTTTCGCTGCAGACCGCCAAACGCGAGCTGGCGGCGCTGCGATTGTTTCAGCACGCCGGTCTTGAAGTTGACGCCATCGACAGCCAGGCGCGCTACCTGCTTGGCGCCATTGCCGAGAGTCGGAATTTGCCCGCGGTCGCGCTGCGTTTCTGGCAGGGCCTGAATACGCCGCCCGATATCGGCGCCGAGGAGTGGCAGTTGCGCATCGCGGCGGCAGCGCTGCGCGCGGGTATGATGGAGCGTGCCGCGGCGGCGCTCAAAAGTGTCATCGGCGCCGCAAAGGCGCTGCCTGCCGAGCTTGCGCAGCGCAGCGTGGCGCTCGCGCAGGAAATGCTCGATGCTGGGAAGCCCGATCTTGCCAATGAATTGTTCGAAGCACTGTTGCCGCGGGTCGGTGCGGCACAACAGCGCACCGCGCTGTTCGGTCTGGGTCGCATCCACGAGAGCACCGGCCAGTGGCCAGTCGCGGCGGATTATTACCTGCGCTCAGCGCTGCTGGCTGACGGACGCACGCCCGACACCCTGGCGCTGCAGGCGCGGCTGTTTGCCGCGCTCAATCTGGCGCGTGCCGGCTACAAGGATGATGCGCGCGCGCAGTTCGAATGGCTCATCAGAAATTCGAAAGATGCTGCGCAGATCGAAATCGCGCGCCGTGAGCTGAAAAAACTACAGCCCGATCACGTATAGCCATAGCGGCAGGGTAACGGCAGCCGCGATGATCTGCGCGGCGAGAATCCTGGCGACGAGTTCCCCGTCGCCTCCCATGCGCGTTGCGAGAATGTAAGACGACGGGGAGGCGGGCAGCGCGGCAAAAATGACCGCCACGCCAAAGAACACCCCGCTCAATCCGAACAAGTGCGCGAGCAGCAGCGCGGCTGCCGGCTGCAGCGCGAGCTTCACCGTGCTGAAATAGGCGATGGCGCCGCCGGCGCTGCGGACCCCGGAGAGGCGCAAACCGGCGCCGACGGCGATCAGCCCGAGAGGCAGCGCTGCCTGTGCGACCAGTCCCAGCGTATGGCCGGCGACGCCGGGCAGCGGCATGCCGGCGAAATTCCACGTCAGGCCGGCTACTGTGGCGATGATCAAGGGGTTGCGCGTCAGTTCCCGCACCAGGCCGAAGTTGCCGTGCTGCGCCAGCGCCCATACGGCGACGGCATTGACCAGCGGAGCCATCACGGCCTGCATCAGGGCGAAGGCCGCGATGCCGGATTCGCCGTAAACGCGGTCGGCGATGGCGAGACCGATGTAGGAGTTGAAGCGGAATGCGCACTGGAGCGCCGAAGCAAACGCCGGTGCGGAAAGCCGCAACAGCCGGCGTGCCGCCATGCCGAGCGCGATGGCGGCAAGAGCGGCCGCGACCCCGGTGGCGATGAACCCGGGCGCAGCCGACAGATCGATCTTCGCCTGTGCCGTGACTTTGAACAGCAGCGTCGGGAAGAGCACGAAATAGACGAGCTTCTCCAGCCCCGGCCAGAACGCCGTGCCGAATCTGCCGACGTGGTAGAGCGCCCAGCCCAGCGCGATGAGCGCGAAATCGGGCAGCAGTATGGCGACAATGGACATCGGGCGGGCGGAAAGGAAGGCCGTCAGCGCGGTGGACTACCGCACTTCATTCTTCCACAGATCGCTCAAGTATTCGTGGTTCTCGGTATTGACCCAGCTCACGCGGTACTCGACCGGCGTGTCGTTGTAGGTGTAGGCGACGCGCCGGATCACCAGTGCCGGTGCGGTCACGCGCATGCCCAGCAGCGCGGCGACGCGTCCCGGCGGGTTGGCGGCGGACAGGCGCTCGCTGATGCGGATGACGTTGATGCCGTAACGCGCCTGGTAGAGTCCGTAGATGGTGCCCTCGCGCTTGCCGAAGATGTTCTCGTCGAGATCGGGAAACAACGCCGCGGGCACCGCGATTTCGTCGAAAATTACCGGCCTGCCGGCAAGTTTCAGCACGTTCTGAATATGGAAGGTCTTCGCTCCGTGCGCGATCTTGAGCGGTGTTGCGTCCGCGGGGCCCGCTTTGCCCTTGCGGAACGACAGCATTTCGATGACCGGCAGCTCCCTGCCGCCGTCCTTGCCGACGATGTGGAAGAAATAGAATAGCGTCCGGTCTTCGGTGTGCGTCGCAACAAAAGTGCCGCGTCCCTGCTGTCTGAGCAGGATCTTCTCCGCCACCAACTCGTCGATCGCCTTGCGTACGGTGCCGATCGACACGTTGAACTGCTCGGCCAGCCGCGCTTCGCTCGGGATCGCCTCGCCCGGCTTCCATTCGCCGGCGGCGAGGCTGCGGGTGATGCGGATCTTGACTTCCTTGTAGAGCGGGTTGAAAGTGAGATTGCCCGCGGCAAGCGTGTTGGCCATTGGTAAAATCGATTTCTCCTGTGCCGAGCCGGTATTTTAACATCAGCTTGCGCCGAATTCATATAGGTCATATAGTTGACTTTGCAAGGCGGCAAGGGTAGGATGTCGGCCATAAATAATGAATAACAGTCGGCATTACCCTTCATTTCGCACGAATCGCAGCAAGGAGACGACATGATTCACATTCTGGTTCACGACAAGAAGGACTCGGTGGGCGTTGCCGTGGTCGAAGGCATCAAGGCCGGGCAGGAACTGATCGGCTGGGTGATGGAGGACGACTCGACCATCAAGGTCAAGGCGATCAACGACATCCCGATCGGCCACAAGGTGGCCACCAAGGACATCAAGAAGAACGATACGGTGATCAAGTATGGTTTTGACATCGGACGCGCGATTGCCGACATCAGGGTCGGCGAGCATGCGCATGTGCACAATATCAAGACCAAACGCTGGTAAGTGAAAC
>JAIESJ010000123.1 GCA_019746155.1 Burkholderiales bacterium | reverse complement strand
TCGCCAGCGTGCGCGGGATCGGTGTCGCGCTCATCATCAGCTGGTGCGGCTGCGCGCCCACATCGGGCCGGGTTCCTTTCATGCGCAGCGCCAGCCGCTGATGCACGCCGAAGCGGTGCTGCTCGTCGATGATCGCCAGCGCGAGATTGTGGAACTCCACTTCCTCCTGGAACAGCGCATGGGTGCCGATGGCCACCATCGCCTCGCCGGCAGCGACGCTTCTGAGCGCTTCCCGTTTCTGCTTCTGGCGCAGGCTTCCCGCAAGCCAGGTCACGTTCACGCCGAGGTCCGCAAGCCAGCTCGCAAATTTGCGGTAGTGCTGCTCGGCCAGGATTTCGGTGGGCGCCATCACCGCCACCTGGCAACCGTTTTCGACGCATTGCAGCGCGGCGAGCGCGGCGACGACGGTCTTGCCGCTGCCGACATCGCCCTGCAGCAGGCGCTGCATCGGATAAGGCTGGGCAAGGTCATGCCGGATCTGCGCCAGGGCCTTCTGCTGTGCGCAGGTCAGTTGAAATGACAGCTTGTTCTGCAGTGCGCGCGTCAGCTGATTCCGCGGCCGCAGCGCCGGCGCGCCCGCGGCTCTGCGGCGCCGGTAGTGCAGGCGCATCGACAACTGCTGCGCCAGCAGCTCGTCGAACTTGATCCGGCGCCACGCCGGATGCCGCCGCTCCTGAAGCTGCGGCTGCGCCACCTCCGGCGGCGGATTGTGCAGAAACAGCACGGCTTCGCGAAAGCGCGCCAGTCCGAGCGCTTTGATCACGCCGTCCGGCAGCGTGTCCGCGAGGTCGCAGTCGGCCAGCGCGCGTCCGATCAGCCGCCGCAGCGCATCCTGGCCCAGTCCGGCGGTGGTCGGATACACGGGGGTGAGCGCCCGCGGCACCGGCAACTCGCCGTGCGCCACCCGGTATTTCGGGTGCACCATCTCGGCGCCGAAAAAGCCGTGGCGGATTTCGCCGAACGCGCGAATCCGCGTGCCGGCGGCAAGCTGTTTCTGCTGGCTCGCATAGAAATTGAAGAAACGCAGCGTCAAAACGCCGGTGCCGTCCTCGATATGGCACACCAGCTGGCGCCTGGGACGGTACTTGACGTCGCATTCGACGACGTTGCCCTCGACCAGCACATTCTGGCCGTGCGGCGCGTCGCTGATCGGGTAAAGGCGGGTTTCGTCGTCATAACGCAGCGGCAGGTGCAGCACCAGATCGCGCCTGGCTGCAATGCCGAGCTTTTCGAGTTTCTCTACGATCGACTTGCTCAACCCCGACAGCGAAGGGTGAGGCGTGAAGCGTGAAGGGCCGGACTGCTTCCGCGCCATGTTTTACCCTTCACTCATTCACGCATTCGCCCTTCATTCCAACACCATGATCGCGTCCATCTCGACCAGCGCGCCGCGCGGCAGGCCGGCCACGCCGACCGCGGCGCGTGCGGGGTAGGGCGCGGCAAAAAACGCCGCCATGATCTCGTTGACGCGCGCGAAGTGCCCGAGATCGGTGAGATACACCGTGAGCTTGACGATGTCGTCGAGGCTGCCGCCCGCCGCCGCGGCGACCGCTTTCAGATTTTCCAGCGCGCGGCGGATCTGCGGCTCGATGCCCGCCACCATTTCCATGGTCGCCGGGTCGAGGCCGATCTGCCCGGCGAGATAAACGGTGTTACCGCAGCGCACCGCCTGCGAATAAGTGCCAATGGCCTTGGGCGCGGCGTCCGTATGAATAACCTGTTTTGCCATGATGTTCTCCCGTTGGGCCTGATTTTTGAATTAAAGCATTTTTTTGGAATTTACCGAATTGCGCTATCATGATGCGCCTTCGGCAGGATTTCAATCTCCACACGAGTCGTCCTTCACTGTCCATGATCGGCAATCTGGTCGCGAAACTCAGTCAAATGCTGGACGCGGGACGTGACAACGCGCTGCTGCGCTTCAGTCTCGGCAACGAATATCTCAAGGCGGGAGACGCCGGGCATGCCGTCGAGCATCTGCGCGCGGCGGTCAAGCACGATCCCGCGTATTCGGCCGCCTGGAAGCTGCTCGGGCGCGCGCTGGCCGACAACGGCCAGTTGCAGGACGCGCTCGCCGCCTACCGGGAGGGCATCCGCGTGGCGGAGCACAAGGGCGACAAGCAGGCGGCGAAGGAAATGACCGTGTTTGCGCGACGCATCGAGAAACAACTCAAACCGGGGCAAGACTAGGCTCATGTCCGGACTCGACAGGCTGCGCGAAGCCGTCATCGGCAAGCCGCGCGACCCGATGAACCCCGAGACGCGCCGGCACATTGCGCTGATCGCGTTTTTCGCCTGGGTGGGACTGGGCGCCGACGGCCTGTCCTCGTCGGCCTACGGCCCGGAAGAAACCTTCCTTGCGCTGGGAGGGCACACCGCGCTTGGCGTATATCTTGCGATCGCCGCTGCAATCACCGTATTCATCATTTCGCTCGCCTACAATCAGGTCATCGAACTGTTCCCCAACGGCGGCGGCGGTTACAAGGTCGCCACCCAGCTGATCGGCCCCCACGCCGGACTGGTATCGGGCGCGGCGTTGATCGTCGACTACGTGCTGACGATCTCGATTTCCATCGCCAGCGGGGCTGACGCGGTGTTCAGCCTGCTGCCGGTGACAGCGCAACCCTTCAAGCTGCCGACCGAGATCGGCATGATCCTGGTTTTGATGACGCTTAATCTGCGCGGCATGAAAGAGTCCATCGTGGTACTGCTGCCGATCTTCCTCGGTTTTTTTCTGAGCCACGTTTTTCTCATCATTTACGGCATTGCCGTCCGCGCCGATGGATTGTCGCAGCTGCTGCCGAACGCGCTGCATACCACGTCGGAGCTGAGCGGGCACATGGGCTGGATATTCGTCGCCTCGCTGATGCTGCGCGCCTACTCGCTCGGCGGCGGCACCTACACCGGGATCGAAGCGGTCTCCAACAACGTCAACGTGCTTGCCGAGCCGCGGATACGTACCGGCAAGCTGACGATGCTGTACATGGCCGCCTCCCTCGCCTTTACCGCCGGCGGCATCATCCTGCTCTACCTTTTGTGGGATGCGCAGCCCATTCCCGGCAAGACCCTCAACGCCGTGGTGTTCGACGCCATCATCGGCAGCATTGGCCCGGTCAGTCCGGCAGCCAGGGATGTCGCGCTCGCCACCGTGCTCGCATTCGAGGCGGGTTTGCTGCTGGTCGCGGCCAACACCGGCTTTCTCGGAG
This sequence comes from Burkholderiales bacterium, assembly GCA_019746155.1. Taxonomy (GTDB): domain Bacteria; phylum Pseudomonadota; class Gammaproteobacteria; order Burkholderiales; family SG8-41; genus CAKKQX01. The sequence goes on along the minus strand of JAIESJ010000123.1, from coordinate 3,861 downwards.
GACCGGCGGTGCTCGCCAACATGGCGGCCGACTCCTGGGTGCCGCGCCATTTCCGCGAACTCTCCAGCCGGCTCGTCACGCAGAACGGCATTGCGCTGTTCGGGATCTCGGCGCTGCTGATCCTCATCTGGAGCGAGGGCAAGGTGGCATTGCTGGTTGTGCTCTACAGCATCAACGTGTTTCTCACTTTCTCCATGTCCTTGCTGGGGCTCACGGTGCATTGGTGGCGTAACCGGTTCTCCGTGCGCAACTGGAAGCGGCGCCTCGCGCTGTCGGTGGTGGGTCTCACCGTCACGTCGGGTATCCTCGCGATCTCGCTCGTCGAGAAGTTCGCCGAGGGCGGCTGGGAAACGGTGTTGATCACCAGCGTCGTGATCGGGCTGTGCCTCGCCATCCGCTGGCATTACGATGAAACGCGCGAGCAACTGCGCAGGATCGATGCACTGTTTTCCAGCAAAGGACCGCTGGAGGAGATCGCAAATCCGCCACCGCTCGATCCGCAGAAACCCACCGCGGTGTTCTTCGTCGGCAAGAACCGCGGCGTCGGCATGCACGCGCTGCTATGGGTGCAGCGCCTGTTCCCCGGCCACTTCAGGAATTTTGTGTTCATCAGCGTCGGCGAAATCGATGCGCAACGCTATGATGCCGCCGGCGCGCTGCGCACGCTGCAATACGAGATCGAAAATTCGCTACGTTACTACGTCAATTTCTGCCACAGCCACGGACTGGCCGCGACTTCCCGCCTCGCCTTCGGCACCGATCCGGTGGCCGAATTGCTGAAGCTCACGGAACAGGTGATGCAGGAATTCCCGAACAGCGTGTGCTTCGCCAGCAAGCTGATTTTCGTGCATGACAATTTCTTCACGCGCTGGCTGCATAATCAGACCGCTTTGGCCCTGCAGCAGCGGCTGCATCTGCAAGGCATACAGATGGTGATCCTGCCGATGAAGGTCACTTGAACCGGACAGCCGGGGTGTCGGCAGAAGCGCGCGGACTCGTTAGTGGCGAAGCCACCCGCTGGCGGGGAGCGCGCGCAAGCCCCCACTCCCGCAACCGGGCGTTCCGCTAACGTGTCGTGGGGGCAAGCTACGAGAGCTTTGTCATTGAGAACCTGCTCACCTGCGCGCCACAGAGCGTGCAAGGCTATTTCTACCGCACCGGCGGCGGTGCGGAGATCGACCTCGTGCTCGCGTTTCCCGACGGACGGCTGTGGGCGGTGGCGGTCAAGCGCAGCCTCGTGCCGAAACCGGGGCGCGGCTTTCATGCGGGCTGCGCGGATCTTTCACCAGAGCGGAAATTCATCGTTTGTCCCGGCGCCGAGCGCTACCGGATCACGGAAGACGTAGAGGCGATTCCACTGGCGGCGCTGGCGGCACAACTCGCCTTGGCGTGAGCGCGTACCGGGCGTGGGGGCTGCGGCTTATGACTCTTCACATTGACAATGAAAGCACTAAACTTGACAATAGTAGTATTATTTCATTACAAATGAGCCATCCATGGTTGACAAAGACACGATGCGCCGCCGGGCGCTTGCCCTTATCGCCGAGGACGGCCGCGGTGTCGCGAGGCGCCTCGCGGCCGAATTCGGGCTCTCGCGGCAAGTCGCTAGCGGGCACCTGCAGGCATTGCTGCGGGACAAGCTGGTCGAGGCCGAAGGCAGCACCCGGGCGCGGGTCTATCGGCTGGCGACCGTGCGCGAGGCTGTTCGCAGCTATCCACGCGAGGGCCTGCGCGAAGACATCGTCTGGCAGGAGGCGTTCGCGCCCGCGCTGGCCGATCTGGCGGAGAATGTGCGTGACATCTGGCGCTACGGGGTCACCGAGATGGTGAACAACGCCATCGAGCACTCGGGGTCGGCGCAAGTGCATGTCGGCGTGCGCCGCAACGCGGTCTTCACTGACGGCCGGGTGGCGGATGACGGCGAGGGCATCTTTCTCAAGATCCAGCGCGCGCTCGGACTCTACGATCCGCGTGAGGCCATACTTGAACTCGCCAAGGGCAAGCTCACCACGGACCCCGAACATCATACGGGCGAAGGCATTTTTTTCGCGTCGAAGGTCTTCGATGCCTTCGACATCCGGTCCGGGCGGCTGTATTTCATGCATGGCCGCGGCCCGCTCGACATGCTGATGGAACGTCCCGCCGATGCGCCGGGGACGCTGGTGCTCATGCGTCTTGCCAACGACAGTGTGCGCAGCCTGAAATCGGTGTTCGACGAGTTCGCCGCGCCGGAGGAATATACCTTTGCCAAGACCATCGTGCCGGTGCGCCTGGCGCAGTATGAGGGCGAGAAGCTGGTATCGCGCTCGCAGGCGAGGCGGCTCGCGCAGCGGTGCGAACGGTTCCGCCACGTTGTGCTCGACTTCGCGGGCGTTGCCGAGATCGGCCAGGCATTCGCGGACGAGCTGTTTCGCGTCTTTGCCAAGGCGCATCCGGCGGTCGTGCTTGCTCCGATCAACATGACGGAAGCAGTGAAACAAATGGTCAGCCGCGCGCAGGCGGGGGCCGGCTAATAACGCAGAGCATAGGGGTCGCATCTTGTATTATGACATTTCCTCCATGGCCTTGATAATGCGACTGACCGGGGCGTGGTGAAAACCCGCCGCGTGGCCGCTTGCGGAGCGGGCGGGCCATGATGCAAGCCTGCTAAACCAGAATGTCATATTACAAGATGTGACCCCTTTGCCGTGTTTTGACCCCTTTGCCGTGTTTTTGACCCCTTTGCCGTGTTTGACCCCTTTGCCGTGTTTGACCCCTTTGCCGTGTTTGACCCCTTTGCCGTGTTTGACCCCTTTGCCGTGTTTGCTCGGTGGGGCAGACCATTTCATTAGGCCAGAGAGATTCTGGCCGTAGTATTTTGGTGCTGACCTTACGGCGGCCAACTCCACGCGGCCAATCGTGGCAAATTCGCGTAAAGCCGTGCAAACATCGGCAAGACGCGAAGGGATTTTTTACACGGGAGCGAATTCAATGAAGGAGATCACCCAGCGCGAAAAGGGGTTCTGTTTTCTTATAATAGAGCGTTTAGGAAGAAAAAAACGTTTTGTCGGCGTGGGCGTAATAGCGATTGCAGCACCATAACAACAGGATTGACGCCGAACTGCTCGGTAAAATCGTGTTCGCCCGCTTTCTGGAAATGCCGCTGCGGGCGTTCGACCGTTTCACGATCCAGGTGGAGTCCTCCCCCGGATTTTCTGCCCTGCGTCCCTGGGTGACCGCGGCGCAATTGGAAGGCGCGCAGGTGGCGCAGGATGCGGCCACCCCTCCCCTTATCCCTGCTTCTCCGGTACTGGGAGAGGTTCGGGAGGCGGGCGGAAGCCTGATGTTTTTCTACCGACGCGATGGCTACGCGCGGGAGTACCGGTTCGATGAGGAGGGGGTGAACCGTCTGATGTCCCGCCCGGACTTCCCGAGGGAACTGGCGGCAATCTTGCACCGGCTGCGCCTCATCAACAGCAGGAACCGGCTCACCCATGCGCTGGTGAAGGCGGTACTTGCCTTCCAAGCGCAGTATTTGCGTTCCGGACAGGCTTTATCGCTCCTTCCCCTGACCCAGGCGGAGATTTCCGCCCGGCTGAGAGCGGAGCCGGGTCTTTCCGTGGTGGCGGATCCGGGCCGTATCTCCCGCCTGGTACGCGGGCTGTCGATCGCGCTGCCGAACGGCAAAGCGGTGCCGTTGGCCGGACTCTTCCCGAAGCCGCGGCAGGTTCATTGCCATTTCGTTGATTATGTGATAAAAAAAGAAAAAGCCTGGATCGCCGAAGGGGTATTGCGGGACCCGCTGACGGACGAGGCCGTTGCCGAAATCCTCGAGCGGGAATACGGTATTCGTCTGTTGCGGCGCACGGTGGCCAACCTCCG
>JAIESJ010000095.1 GCA_019746155.1 Burkholderiales bacterium | reverse complement strand
AGATGCTCCTCGGGAATGCCGAGCTTCTCGGCAACCCGGGTGGCGCGCTGCATCTTCGCCTGCTGGGCAATTTCGATGTCTGAGGGCATTGCGCTGTCCTTCGTATGATTCAGGCGATCACCTTCCGCTGCCCTCGGCCGCGTGCTGCAGCCAGCCGGCGCTCGGCGGCATGAACTGTGTTGCAGACGAGCATCGTGACGGTCATGGGACCTACACCGCCGGGAACCGGTGTGATGTGCGAAGCTTTCTGGCGAACGCCCTCAAAGTCGACGTCGCCGACCAGCCTGCCGTCGGGCAGGCGGTTGATGCCGACGTCGATCACCACCGCGCCAGCGCGCACCATCTGAGGCAGGATGAGACTCGGCCGGCCGGCGGCGACGACGAGGATGTCGGCGAGAATGGTGAACTGCGCGAGGTCCCGCGTACGGGCATGACAAATCGCGACGGTCGCCTCCTGGCGCATCAGCATGAGGGCCAGCGGCTTGCCGACGATGTTGCTCGCGCCGACGACCACGACGTTCTGGCCGGCGATCGGAATGCCCTCCGATTCGAGCAGACGCTGCACGCCGTACGGGGTGCACGGCGGAAACACGGTGCTGCCCGCGACAAGCGCGCCGACATTGTAGAGATGGAAGCCGTCGACGTCCTTCTCGTGCGAGATGGCAAGCAGCACGTGCTCCAGATCGATGTGCTGCGGCAGCGGCAGCTGCACGAGGATGCCGTCGATCGCCGGATCGGCGTTCAGGCGCTCGATCGTCGCCAGGACCTCGGTCTCGGCGACCAACGCGGGGAAGCGATGCACCTCGGAATGCAAGCCCACTTCGCCGCAAGCGCGGATCTTGTTCCGCACGTACACCTCGGACGCCGGGTTACCGCCGACGAGGATCACCGCGAGCCCGGGCACATGCCCCGCGGCCGCTAGGACGGCAACTCGTTCGGCGTATTCGTGGCGTACCTTGCGCGCGAGCGCCTTACCGTCGATCAGCTTTGCGCCCATGGGCCGTCGGGAGGATGAAGGGGTTCAGGTGTGCCGCCTCGTCGCGAGCACAGGCGGCGTCTCTTGCGTCGCAGTCCGCTCGTCGACCGGCGTGCGCTGAACGCGAACGACTTCCACGGCCGGCCCGTGCCCCGCGAAGTGCGCCGGCCACGACGAGGTGTGCCGCCGCGCGGCCGGAACTGCGGGCACGAGCCAGTGTTCCAGTTCGTGCTCCACGCCGACGGTCGCGGCGATGCGGTACTTCACGCTGTGGATGCACTCGCGGTCGCCGAACTCGCAGCGGTTCTGCGTGGTGCCGCCGCAAGGGCCATTGGCGAGTCCCTTCGGGCAGGTTTCCGGGCATACGTACTGGGTCGCCGCGAGGCGGCACATGCCGCAGGTGTCGCAGCCGACGAGCGGCCGCTTTACTGCGCGCTCGACCATCTCCAGCGCGCGCCCGGGGGCGGATTCCTCGCGTCCATGCAGCGGACGAAGCAGCGCGCCAAGGCCATCGGCGACCGGTCCGCGATCGAACACCACCGCATGCACGCCGCGCAGCATCCGATACCGCCAACGCTCGGCGAAGCTGGCCCGCGAGGTATGCGGGTCGCCGAGCCGCCACCGGGCTTCCGGTGGCACCGGGTCTGCCACGATCCCGTCGGGGCCGGTCATCGCCTCGCGCCAAGCTGCGGACCACGCCGCCCGGTCCGGGCAGTCGGCCGTCGCGCGCGCCACGGCCACTTCCAGGGCCTCGACCTTCTCGGGAGCATGGAGGCCGGTGATCTGAACGCCTGCGTAGCCAGCGAGCCGCACCCCGACGATCTGCAGCGCGAGCCTGCGCAGCACGCGCGCTGCGCCCTTGTCCGGCAGTGTTCGCGCCTCGGACTCGAGCAACGCCATGAAGGAATCGGTGATGGTGATGCCCGGCAGCGCATGCGCGCGTATGTGGCGGGCGCGCACCGCCGGAAGAAGCAGCACGTTCGCGACCAGCGGCACACCGTAGCCGCGCTCGCTGACCCACCCCATCGCTTCGTCGTACTTCACGGGATCGAAGCCGATCTGGGTGATGACGAGGTTCGCGCCCGCGTCCACCTTCTTGCCGAGCTTCAGGTACTGCGCCATCCCTTCCTCCTCGCAGTACTTGAAGGGGTTCAGCGCAGCTGCGAGCAGCCAGTCGGGCTGCAGGCGGCGGACGACCCGCAACGCGGGCACCGATTCGAGGTAGCGGGCGCGACCTGTGGCAGGCTCGGCCTTCAGGCGGTCGCCGGTGAGGAGGAGCAGGTTCTCCAGGCCGTTCGCGCGCAGCCGCTCGACGGTGCGCTCGAGGTCGGCCAGATCGCGTCCCTTGCCCGAGAAGTGGACGAGCGGCTGCTTCCCCGTCGCGTCGAGCAGGTTCGCTGCCGCCGCGACCGGCTCGGGATCCCGTTCCGAAACGACACGATCGGTGACGGCGAAAGTGACGAGCCGATCGTGCTTCCGCATGACGACCGCGATGCCACCGAGCTTCGCGAGATCGTCGCGCAGAATGCGATCCATCGACGGAATGAACTCGAGCGACCAGAAGAAGCGCCGCTCGGCGAGCGCGTTCGCGAGCGCGTTCGTCCAGCTCATCGCACGACACCTTGCGCTGCCACTAGCTGCTCGAGCTCTGCAGAAGCAGCCGTGCCTTTCACGAAGCCCTTCATCGCCTCTTCGTACAGAAGCTGGAGCGTGCGCGCCTTGAGCGCCGCGAACTCGGGCAGCGTCTGCATCTGGAACGTGCGCGGCCGTGGCAAGTCCACGTCGATGACCGCCTTCACCGCGGTGGGCTTGTAGGAGAGCACGATCACCCGGTCGGCGAGCAGGATCGCCTCGTCGACTTCCGAGGTGACGAAGAGGGTGGTCATGCCCTCGTCCTCGAACAACTGCAGGAAATACTCCTGCATCAGCCCCCGCGACATGTGATCGAGGCCGCGGAACGGCTCGTCGAGGAGCAGCACGCGCGGCAGGTTGATGAGCGCCCGCGCCACTTCGGCGCGGCGCTGCATGCCGCCCGAGACCTGGTCCGGATAGCGCTGCTCGAAGCCCGCGAGGCCAACCTTGGCGAGCAACGCGCGCGTGTGCGACTCGGCCTCGCCGTGCGCGACGCCGGCCTGAATCGGTCCGTAGGCGACGTTGTCGAGCAGCGTCATCCAGGGAAACAGCGCGGTCTCCTGGAAAACCACCATGCGATCGGGGCCTGGACCGGTGACGGGGGCGCCGTCGATGGTCACCGTGCCTATGCTGGGCGCCGCGTAGCCTGCGATCAGGTTCACGAGCGTGCTCTTGCCGCAGCCCGAGGGACCGATGAGCACGTTCAGCTTGCCCGGCTTGATGTCGAACGAGCAATCGCGCAGGATCACCTCCGGTCGCCCGGCCCGCGAGAGCACTTTGCCAATGCCGCTCAACCGGGTGTAGCCGCGGGTGGTGGTAGAAGTCGTGTCGGTCATCGTGGCGCTCCGTCCGGTCAAGCGAACTCGCGTTCGCCGGCGGCGAATGCCTTCACCGCCTCCTCGTGCACCGCCTCGATCGCTTCTTCCTTGAGCCGGAGGAATTCCGGTGCGGTGAGTAGATCGAGCGTGCGCGGCCTCGGCAGGTCGACCTCGATGGTCTGCTTGATGCGGCCCGGTCGCGTGGTCATCACCAGCACGCGGTCGGCGAGGTAGATCGCTTCCTCGAGATCGTGCGTAATGAAGAGCACGGTCTTGGCCGAGAGGTCGTAGAGCTCGAGCAGCGCATTGTGCGTGACCGTCTTGGTGAGCGCGTCCAGCCCGCGGAACGGCTCGTCGAGCAGGATCACCTTCGGGTCGTTCACCAGCGCGCGGATAATTTCGACGCGGCGGCACATCCCCGAGGAGATAGCCCCCGGATACAGCTCCTCGACGTCGGCGAGACCGACGCGCGCGAGCAGCTCCCGGGCGCGCTCCAGCGCTTTTGCCTCGCTCATGCGCTTCTGCACGACTGGACCGCGGATCAGGTTCTCGCGGATCGTGGCCCACGGGAAGAGCGCACCGTTCTGGAACACGACGATCCGATCCGGACCGGGCTTCGGCCGCTCGCCCGGCCGATTGATCCACTCGCCGTCAAGCGCGATGCCGCCCGCAGTGAGCGAGTCGAAGCCGGCGATGCCGTTGAGCAGCGTCGATTTGCCGCAGCCCGAAGGGCCGACGATCGCGCAGAACTCACCGGGCCGGACCTCGATCGAGCAATCATCGACCGCGATCACGCTGCGGCCGAGTGGATCGTAGATCTTGCCCGCATTGCGGATCGACACCCACCCGGACCGGGCTGCGACGCCCCGCTCGTGGGCGGCGAAGGTGCGCGTCAGCGCCTGCAGCAGCTCGTGGCCGGCACGGCCGGCATTGCGCGCAAGCGCCTGGAACGTGCGGCCGTTCACCGCCAGCACCAGCGTCCGGACTTCGCAGCGCGCCGAGATCACCCGCTTCGGCAATCCCTGCACGAGCGCGGCGAAGCCGAAGAGCTGGCCGGGCACGACGACTTCGCGCGCCACGGAGTATTGCTCCTCGGCCGCCTGCACCTCCGGGTGGCCCACCCGGCCCTCGATGAGGACATAGAAGTTATCGGCTGCATCGTTCTTCGCGTAGATGAACACGCCGCGCGCGAAGGTCTCCTCGCGCGCCGCGAGGGCGATCTGCGCGAGCAACTCCGCCGGCGCGTCGCGCAGGAAGGAGTTCGACCGGAACAGCGCAACAAGGTCCTGTTGGCTCAGCATCGCTCGCCCCTTCAGTGGCCGCGCCGCCAGGGCATGGCGCGCTTGCCGATCCAGCTCATCACGCCGCTCGAGGCCATGCCCGCAACGCCGATCGAAAGCATGCCCACCACGATGCCGACGAGCGACTGGCCCATGTACGCGTTCCAGGTGAGATAGCCCAAGCCGTGCTGTCCCGAGGCCATCTCGGCGGCGATCACCACTTCCCAAGTGATGCCGATCGCGATCGATAGCCCGGTGAAAAGCGCCGGCAAGGCGCCAGGCACCAGTACGCGCCAGAAGAGCGTGCGCGGGCTCGATCCGAGCGAGCGCGCCGCCTGGATGTAGCGGGCGTCGATGTTGTCGATGCCGGCGAGCACGTTGATGAAGATCGGGAAGAAAGCGCCGAGGAAGGTGAGGAACATCATCGTCATCTCGGGGCTCGGCCAGAACAGGATCGCGAGCGGCAGCCACGCGAGCGGCGGGATCGGCCGCAGGATCTCTAGGATCGGGAAGCCGCCCGAGCGCAGCTTCCTCGACATGCCCATCGCAATGCCGAGTGTGACGGCGAGCACTGCCGCGGCGAAGAAGCCGAGGAACACGCGTCGGCCGCTCGCGACCCACGACAGCCAATAGCCCTCCTGCACCATCTGCTGCGGCACGCCGCGCGCCACGTCGAGCGGGCTCGGCAGCACGGCGAGGAAGCCGATCGCCTTGGCGATCTGCCAGACGAGGAAGAACGTCGCCACGCCCGCGGCCCCCTGCCACAGGACCGGATTGCGGATCGCGCGCAGCAGGCGATCGCGACGCAGGGCGAAGCCCGTTGCCGATGCGTTCATGCGCCCTCCCCGCGGCCCTTGACGTGCCATGCCATCAGTACGTCGCCAATCTTCCGGATGACGGCGCTCGAGGCCCACCCCAGCACACCGAGGGTGATCATGCCGATGAAGATGTTGGGCAGCGCGAGCTGCGTGTAGCCGTCGAGAATCAGGTAACCGAGGCCCGAACGCCCCGCGATCAGTTCGCCGCCCACGAGGGAGAACCAGGCGACACCCATCGCGATCTGCAGTCCGGTGAAGATGAACGGGAGCGCGCCGGGGATCACCACGCGACGCAGGATGTCGAGCCGTCGATAGCCGAGGCACGCGGCTGCGCGGAAGTAGGTCTCGGGAATCGAGCGCACGCCGAGATACGTGTTGAGCACGGTCGCGAAGAACGATGCGAGCATGGTGACGAAGATCACGGCACTCTCCGTCCCGGACAACGACAGCACCGCCAGCGGCACCCACGCGAGCGGCGGGATCGGCCGCAGCATTTCAACGATCGGGAAGAGCAGGTTGCGCCCGAGCCGGCTCCAGCCGAGCAGGATGCCGAGCGGCGCTCCGAGCGCCACCGAGATCACGAAGGCCGTGTAGACGCGGATCACGCTCACGCGGATGTGCTCGTAATACTCCGGTGTGAAGAGCGAGATGCCGTATTGCGGCACCTTGCTCGTCCACTGTCCGAAGAGATATGCCGGGTTGGGGATGAAGTTGAAGCGTGGCGGCACCACTACCGCCGTGAGCAGGTACCACAGCCCGAAGAACAGCAGGAAGCCAGCGAAGGCATACCGCGGGCCCGGCGACGCAAGGCGACGCATCAGCCGGCCGCGCCAATCGCCGGGCGCGACCGGCCAGTCGGGCGACTGCGCGAGCCGCGCGTCATACGCGGCGCGCGCTGCCGCCTCGGATTGCCCGCGGTGGGTCGCCGGCTCGCTCGCCGCCGGCGTGGCGTCAGGCACCATCGCCAGAGGCGCCGCTCGGCCGCGCGCCATCATGGCTTACTTCGCCGGCTTGGCGACGAGCTCGTCGCCCTTGAACGGGTTGCTGTCGTTCACCGGCAGCTCGTACAGGCCCTTCGCGGGATCGAGCCCGAGCTCGCGGAACGCCTGGTTCACGAGATCGTCGCGCAGCGCCTCGGGATGGAACGCGGGATCCTGCACGATCTTCGCCTCGCGCAGGAAGGCATAGCCCCGGTCGAGCAGGGCGCGCGCGTCCGGTGTCAACGCCATCTCGGCGCGCAGGGCCACCGGCGCGGGCCCGATGGTCCTCGGTGGGCGGCCGTAGATCGCGTACCAGAGGTTCTCGCGCGAGTATTCCGGGAGATCCTTCTTCACGAAGTTCACCGTCTCGATCGGGTTGTCGCGCAGGAAGTAGAGCGCTTCGATGTTGGCCTTCAGCCAGGCGACTGCCGCTGCGCGGTTCGACTCGATAAAGTCCTTGCGCATGAGCACGGCGTTCGCGTCCTGCTCGCCGTAGGCCGCGGGCGACACCGCGTAGCGGGCGTGACCGTCGAACACGGCCTTCGACACGTGT
>JAIESJ010000005.1 GCA_019746155.1 Burkholderiales bacterium | reverse complement strand
CAGTTCCAGCCTGAGTTACTGCCGCTAGTGCTTGGATTGTCGAGCGGCCTATCCGGCACGCCAGCGGCGCCGGCAGCGGCGGTCGCTGTCTTGCCATCGGTGCAGATCATCGCTCCGGCCGAGGGCAGGCAAAACGCATTTGACGAGAAAGCCGCGCTGAAAGCAAGCCAGGAGGTGATCGGCAAGCCGGTTGGTGACTATGTCCTGACCGATCGCGCGGGACGGCCGATACGTCTCTCGTCGTACCGCGGCAGACCGCTGCTCGTGAATTTTGTGTACACCGGCTGCGGTCAGGTTTGCCCGACGACCACCCGGGTTCTTGCGCGGGCGGTTGCCGAGGCGCAGCGTGTATTCGGCGAGGATGCTTTCTCGACGCTGACGATAGGCTTCAATCTTCCCTTCGATTCACCCCCGGCAATGGCGGACTTCGCGCGGCGCCATGGGGTCGCACTGCCTAACTGGGAATTCGCGAGTGCGGAAGCCGCAACCGTAACCCGGCTCACGCGTGATTTCGGCTTCAGCTACGTTGCGACATTGGGTGGATTCGATCATGTTACCCAGGTGACGATTGTCGACGGCAACGGGAGGATATACCGCCAGATTTACGGCGATAGCTTCGATCTGCCGTTGCTGATCGAGCCGCTGCGGAATCTGGTGACCGGCAGCGCGCTGCCTGCTCCCGGCATGGCACAGATGCTCGACAAGATTCGCATCCTGTGCACGGTCTACGATCCGGCATCCGGAAGATACCGGCTGAACTACGCGCTGTTTATTGAAATTTTCTCAGGGCTCACCATTATCGGCGGCGTTCTGCTGTTTCTCATCAAGGAACGGCGGCCGGGCCGCAGGCCAGGCGGCTAGCCCGGGATCTTGCCGCTGCTTGATGCACATCAACCCGTTGTGCGCCCGGCGGCGCTACCATGTCTGCAATGCCGCGTCTGTTGTTGCTGATTCGCTTGCGGCTCACGAGATTCGTTGCCGATGTTAAGACGCTTGCAGCTTGCCGGACAGCGGGTATTTCTGCGTGTCGAAAACCTGTTCAACCTGGCTTTCGGCGACAGGTTGAACCCGCTCTACTACCTGGGCCCGATCGCCTATTACATGTTCTGGATTGTGGCGGCGAGCGGACTTTACCTCTACGTTTTTTTCAAGACCGGTGTGAACGAGGCGTATGCCTCGGTTGAATATCTGACGCACGGGCAATGGTACCTGGGCGGCGTAATGCGCAGTCTTCATCGCTACGCCTCCGACGGCATGGTGCTGGCAATGCTGCTGCACATGGTGAGACATTTTACCTTCGACCGCTACCGCAGCTTCCGCTGGTTCTCGTGGTTGACCGGGATGCTGCTGCTCTGGCTTGTTTACGCATCCGGCATTAACGGCTACATGCTGCCGTGGGACCGGCTGGCGCAGTTTGTGGTGGCGGCGACTGCCGAGTGGTTCGACTGGTTGCCGATATTCAATGGCGCCCTGATCCGCAACTTCATTTTCCGGAATGCAGTGAACGATCGCTTGTTTTCGCTGCTTTCCTTCGTTCACATCGGATTGCCGCTGGGAGTGCTCGCGCTGCTGTGGATCCATACCCAGCGGGTACCGCGTGCGAAGACGAACCCGCCGCTGCCGATCATGTTCACGCTGCTCGCCGCGCTGACGGTACTGTCGCTCATTAAGCCGGCGGTGAGCATGGAACAGGCAGACCTCGGGGTCGCCGTTACAGCGATCAGCTTCGACTGGTTCTATCTCACGGTATATCCGCTGATCTACCGCTGGTCGCCGGCGGAGGTGTGGCTGCTCACCGGTGGAGCTACGTTGTTGTTCATGCTGTTGCCGTGGCTGCCCCCCCGACTCGGCTTCCGCAAGGCGCGCATATTCCACTTGATGGTTCATCCGGACAACCGCATCGTCGCGGCGCGCGAAGGCGAGACCCTGCTCGACGCCGGCCTGCGCGAGGGGCTTGCCTTGCCGTTCGAGTGCCGCAACGGCGGCTGCGGCGTGTGCAAAGGCACGGTTCTCTACGGCGCGGTCGATTACGGCGCGTATCAGGCGAGCGTTTTAAGCGAGCAGGAAAAGAACGAGGGCAAGGCGTTGTTCTGCTGCGCCACACCGCTGTCCGATCTTGAGCTCGAGTACCATTCTGCGGCGGCGCCGGGTGGCATTCCGGTCGGCGTTTATACCGCCCGTGTGCAAGGGTTGCGCAGGCTCGCCGACGATGTGATGCAGGTCCATCTCAGGCTGGTCGGCGATGCGAAGATCCGTTTTTATGCCGGGCAATACCTCAATGTCCTGCTCGACGACGGAGCCAAGCGCAGCTTCTCGTTCGCCACGGCGCCGCACGAGACCGGACTGATCGAACTGCACATCCGCTGGGTCAAGGGCGGGCGGTTCACGACTCACGTGTTCACCGAGATGAAGGAGGGCGAAGTGCTGCGCTTCGAGGGCCCTCTGGGCTCGTTCTTCCTGCGTGAGGACAGCGACAAGCCGATCATATTTGTCGCGGGCGCAACCGGTTTCGCGCCAGTGAAGAGCATGCTCGAGTATGCGTTCCATGCCGGACTGAAGCGGAAGATGCTGCTTTACTGGGGAGTGCGCTCGAAAAAAGATCTTTATCTCGCGCACCTGCCGCAGCGCTGGGAGCAGGAGCATGCGAACTTCAGGTTCATTCCGGTGCTCTCCGAGCCGCGTCCCGAGGACGACTGGCAGGGCCGCACGGGACTCGTGCACGAAGCCATTCTGCAGGATTTTCCCGATCTGTCCGGCTACCAGATCTATGCCTGCGGCTCGGTGCAGATGGTGGAGGCCGCGCACCCGGCGTTCATGTCGCGCGGCATGTCCGAGGACGACTGCTTCTCGGACGCTTTCCGGCTTGCGCCCCGGCTCGGGCACGCGCCGCCGCAGGCGGACATGGTGCGGCTGGGAGGCCCGGCATGACTGCAATCCTGCGTTATCTTGCGCAGGCGGCGCTCTATGTGCCTTTTATGGTGATCATCGGCTATTTTTCGACTTCACCGGCCTATGTGCACCTGCCATCGGATCAGGCGCTGGTCAGGCTGAGCCTCAGTCATGCCGGCCAGCGCATCGGCGAGTGCCGCCAGCGTACGCCCGGGGAGTTGGCGAAGCTCTCGCCCAACATGCGCGCGCCGCTGGAGTGTCCGCGCGAGCGCGCGCCGGTCACCGTCGAGCTTGAGATCGACGGCAAGCTCGTGTACCGGGAGGTGCTGCAGCCGTCAGGATTGCGGCGCGATCTCGCCTCGACGGCCTACTGGCGTCATCCGATCGCCGTCGGCAGCCATCGCTTCAGAGCGCGGCTCAGGGATCGCGCGTCCGGTGATTTCACTTATGCGCGCGAGCAGACGATCGAGCTGGCGCCGGCGCAGGTGCTGGTGATCGACTTCAGCGCAAGCCAGGGCGGGTTTCTGTTCAGGTTCTGAGTTCCGCCAGCGGAAGCTGAAAATTGCGATGGAACAGAGCGTTACGACATATGAGGCAGCTCGCCTCGCGAGTCTCGGGGAGCTGCGCAAGATCGAATTCATCTTCGATCGGGTCTTCAATGCCGCCAACAATCCGTGGCGCCATCTGGGCGCGCTGAGCTTCTTTTTCTTCTGGATTATCACGGCGAGCGGCATCTATCTGTACGTGTTTTTCGATACCGGCGTCAGCGGAGCGTACCAGTCGGTCGAAGCGCTGAGCAACGGTCAGCGCTATGCGGGCGGGGTGATGAGAAGCCTGCATCGCCATGCGTCGGACGCATTCATGCTCACCGTTGTGCTGCACCTGGCGAAGGAGTTCCTGCGCGGACGTTACGGCGGCTTTCGCTGGTTTTCGTGGATCACCGGGGTGCCGCTGCTGTGGTTGCTGTTTGCTTCGGGTATCGGCGGTTACTGGCTGCCATGGGACAGGCTTGCCCAGTTCGTCGCGATCGCCACCGTCGAGTGGCTCGATGCGCTGCCGCTGTTTGCTGAGCCGCTCGCGCGCAACTTCCTGGTCGTGGAGAATGTGAGCGACCGCTTGTTTACGCTGCTGATTTTCCTGCACATCGGGATACCGCTGGCGTTGCTGCTCGGAATGTTCATCCACATCCAGCGGGTGAATCATGCCGACGTCCACACCGGGCGGGTACTCGGGTGGGGAACGCTTGCCGCGCTGCTGGTATTGGCGCTTGCCAAGCCGGCGCTGAGCCAGGGTCCGGCGGACCTGGCAACGGTGCCGCACCTGCTTGCATTCGACTGGTTTTATCTGTTTCCCTACTGGCTGCTCTACAGCCGGTCGGCGGCGGAGTTGTGGGTGTTGGCCGGTGCTGTGACGGGCTTGCTCATGCTGTTGCCGCTGCTCGCGCGCGGCGCGCGCGCGCCGGTGGCGCGGGTCGACCTTGAGAACTGCAACGGTTGTGCACGCTGTTTTGCCGATTGCCCGTATGCCGCGGTCGTGATGCGGCCGCGCAGCGGCGCCGGGCCCGGACGGATGCGTGCGGAGGTGATCCCCGCATTGTGCGCGAGCTGCGGCATTTGTGCGGGAGCGTGTCCGTCCTCGACGCCCTTTCGCAGCAACGAAAGACTGGTGACGGGGATCGACATGCCCCAGTTGCCGGTAAACGAGCTGCGCGCGGCGCTGGAGCGCGGTCTGAGCCGGCTGCGCAGCGAACGCCGTATCGTCGCGTTTGGCTGTGATTGCGCCGCGCGCATTCGGGCACTCGAAGCACCGGACGTTGCGGTCTTCAGCCTGCTGTGTATCGGCATGCTGCCGCCGTCTTTCATCGAGTACGCATTGCGCAGCGGTGCGGAGGGCGTGATGGTTGCGGGTTGCCGGGAAGGCGATTGCGCGTACCGGCTCGGCAACGTTTGGACTGCGCGACGTCTCGAAGGGCGGCGCGAACCGCATCTGCGTCCAAATGTTGCGAGTGAGCGAGTGAGGTTGGTGTGGTCGGGAGCCGGTGAGGGGGCTGAGCTTGCACGAAAACTCGATGACTTTCGCTTGGCGCTCGAAGGTATGCCGCGTAATGCGCCGCATCTCACTTCGCGCACCAAGGCGCTGCACAACAAAATACCGATCGAAAGGGGTTCTTGAGCGATGAAGATGATGCAACGCGGTCTGGAGACCGAAGCGCCGGCGTGGTTGCAGCGATGGCATGTCAGCCTGCCTGTGGTGAGTTACGATCTGATCATTCCAACGGACGAGCGGCGCGATCTCGCCGTCGGCTGGCTCATTCTCGGCCTCGCGGCTCTGATCGGAGCAGGAGTATTCTCCGTGCTGCTGGTGCTGGCGCGCACGCCCTATCTCCAGCACCTGTTTCCGGTTGCCGATTTTTTCCGCGTCGCGCTGGTCGTCCATGTCGATCTGTCGGTGCTGGTGTGGTTTCTGGCGCTTGGCGCCGTGCTGTGGAGCATCAACAGCACGGAACGCCTGACGGGCATGGGCTGGCTGGCGCTCGCCATAGCCGCAGCCGGCACCGCGATCATCTGTATCGCCCCATTTGTTGGGAATAGTCTGCCATTGATGAGCAATTACGTACCGGTGCTGGACGATGCACTGTTCCTGACGGGGTTGGCGATGTTCGGCTTTGGCGTCCTGTTGCTCGTGCTGCGCGGCCTGATTTCGGTTCCGATGGTGGGTACGCACCCGGACGGGACAGGCAGCCTGCGCTTCGGACTGAACGCGGCGGTGGTGTCGACAGCGGTGGCGCTAATTGCTCTGGTGTGGTCTTTCCTGAAAATTCCTGCCGGGCTTACGGGCAGGCCCTATTATGAAGTGCTGTTCTGGGGCGCCGGCCACGTGATCCAGTTTACCTACACGCTGCTGATGCTGGTCGCGTGGTTGTGGCTGGCAAGCGCATGTGGCGCGCGGGTGCCGCTGACGCCGCGGGTAGCGCTGCTCATGTTCGGCATCGCTCTGGTATCGGTATTCCTGATCCCCGTCATTTATCTGGCGTACGACGTGACCGCGGTCGAGCATCGCAGGCTGATGACGTGGTTGATGCAATTTGGCGGCGGGTTGGCGATCCTGCCAGTTGCGCTGGCGGTGATTGCCGGCCTGCTGGGAGGGGAGCGCGTGCCGCCTGTGGCGCGTCCTTTGCGGGCCGCGCTCATCACCTCGATCGTGCTGTTCGGCGTGGGCGGCATCATCGGCTTCATGATACAAGGCAGCAATGTCAAGATTCCGGCGCACTATCATGGCTCTATCGTTGGCGTCACCCTGGCCTTGATGGGCGTGGTCTACCTCCTCCTGCCGCGCCTTGGATTCGGCGAACCTGCCGGCCGGTGGGCGACGCTGCAGGCTTATCTTTACGGCGCAGGGCAATTGCTGCACGTCATCGGCCTGGTATGGTCGGGCGGCTACGGCGTGCAACGCAAGGTGGCGGGCAGCGAGCAGGTGCTCACCAGTTTCCAGGAAGTTGCGGCTATGGGCCTTATGGGATTGGGCGGATTGATTGCAGTGGTTGGAGGGTTGTTGTTCGTGGCGGTAGTGTTACACGCGATGCTGCGCCAGCCGCGCGCCGTTCAGCCATAGCGCCACCCATGAGCGAACAAAAGCCCGAAGGCGAGAAGCGCCTGCTTGCCACAGTGACATCGATTGCGCTCGGGGCTGCCGCAGTTCACTTCCAGCCCGGGCTGCCGCTTGTCCTCACGCACAATATACGGTGGCCGCGCTGCTTGTGCTTGCCGTGGTAAGCGCGATTTTTCATTCGAGACCGGCCGAAGTGGCGAGCGTGTCGGCGGCATGCCACATGACGACCTCAAAGTAACCTTCCGAAATGAACTTGCAGCGATAATCGAAGCCGTTGTGCCTGAGGATCCGGAATAGCGGGCGCGACTCGCAATGGGTCAGCATGACGAGCTTCTGGCCGCGTGGCAAAAGCTCGAGCGCTTCCAGCGCGCGCATCATCGGCTCGGGCGGGTGCCGGCCCCGGGCGTCTATTATCTGGAATACCTGTCCCGTTTCGCTTTCGCTCATGAAGTTGCCTGGCGGCTGCAGTCTGGCGGCGCGGCAATGCATCAGTACCGTCGCCTGGCTTTCTTGCGCTGTGCTCAAAGAGGCGGGACCAGCATAGGCTTCTCGGC
>JAIESJ010000180.1 GCA_019746155.1 Burkholderiales bacterium | reverse complement strand
CGGGCACGGATCATGGCCTTGCCCCGGCGATGCGCATGCGCGGATCGAGCACCGAGTACAGCACGTCGACGGCGAGGTTGATCACGATGAAAATGAGCACCACGATCAGCAGGTAGGCGACGATCACCGGCCGATCGAGCGTGTTGATCGAGTCGATCAGAAGCTTGCCCATCCCCGGCCACGCGAAAATCGTCTCGGTAATGACGGCGAATGCAATCAGCGAGCCGAACTCGAGCCCGGCCACCGTGACGATCGGGATCATGATGTTTTTCAGCACGTGCACCATCACTACGCGCCGCATCGCAAGCCCCTTGGCGCGCGCGAAGCGCACATAGTCCTGCGTCAGCGCTTCGCGGGTGCCGGCGTGCGTCAGCCGGATCAGCAGCGAGAGCTGGAACAGCGCCAGGTTGATGGCGGGCATCAGGATATGCCTGATGCCGTCCCAAGTGAGGATGCTCAGTTCCAGGCCGAGAACGCCGACGGTTTCGCCGCGGCCGGTGGGCGGCAGCCACCCCAGCCATACCGAAAGCACCATGATCAGCAGGACCCCCACCCAGAAGGTAGGCAGGCTGAAGCCGAGGATCGAACCCGCCATGATGGTCCTGCCGCTGAGGGAATCGGGCTTGAGCCCCGCCCATAGTCCGAGCGGAATGCCAAGCGTGACCGCGATTACCATGGCGGTGAGCGCCAGCTCGAAAGTCGCCGGCATGCGCTGCAGGATCAGGTGAATCGCCGGCACGTTGGAGACGAAGGAATGGCCAAGGTCGCCGGAAAAAGCGTTGACGATGAAGCTCCAGTACTGCAGCCACAACGGCTTGTCGAGGCCGAGCGCGGCGCTGGCACGCGCAATTTCCGCCTGGTCGGCCTGCGGGTTGATCAGGATGTCTATCGGATTGCCAATGGCATAGACGCCGGCGAAGACCAGCAGCGACATCGCGAACAGCGTGAACAGACTCTGCGCGAGGCGGCGGGCGATGAAGGCGAGCATCAGCTAAGGATGTTGTTGCGGGCGGAAGTGGTGCGCGAAGGTGAACTCGTCGGTGCGCGCGGTATAGGCAATCGATTTTTTCATCGCCCAGGTGACGATCTGGTAATGCAATGGAATGAAGGCGACTTCGCGCGCGGCCAGCGCGCTGGCACTGCGCGCCAGCGCTTCACGCTTGCCGAGGTCGACCGTAGCGAGCGCTTGCGCTATGAGTTGATCGAGCCCGGGATTGGCATAGCCGCCCCAGTTCCAGGCGCCATATCCTTTTTCCGCGTTGGGGGTTCCCGCGAGCGAGCGCAGCGCGAGGTCGGCCGCGAGCGATCCCCAGCCCAGCAGCGCCAGGCCGAATTCGCGGCTGCGCGCCTTGCCGAAATAGGCGGACAATGGCATCGCCTCGACCCTGGTTGCGATGCCGATGCGCGAGAACATCTGCGCCACCGCCTGCGCGACCTGTTCGTCGTTCACGTAGCGGTTGTTGGGCGTGGCGAGCGTCACGGCAAAGCCGTCGGGATAACCGGCTTCGGCCAGTAGCTTTCTTGCGCCTTCCGGATCGTAGGGCTCGGGCTTCACCGCCGGATCGTGTCCGAAGACGCTGGGCGAGACGACGTTGGCTGCGGGCAGCGCGAGCCCTTCCATCACGCGCTCGGCGATCGCCTTGCGGTTGATCGCCTTGGACATGGCGCGGCGCACGCGAATGTCCTTGAACGGATTGCGGGCGAGAGGTTTACCCGCCTTGTCGGTCACGCCGGGAGGTTGATCGCGATACTGGTCGAGGTGCAGAAAGATGGTGCGCCACGACACCGCCTGCTCCAGCCGAAACGCGGGGTTCTGGCGCAGCCGGGCGAGGTCCGCCGTGGGCACGTGCTCTATGGCATCGAGCTGCCCGGAGAGCAGCGCGGCGGTGCGCACCGGATCGCTCGGCAGGATGTGCAGTGTCACCTTGGCCCAGGGCAGGCGTCCGCCCCAGTACTCGTCATGACGCACCAGTTCGATGCGGTTGCCGCGCGAGAAGCGCGCGAGCTTGTAGGGCCCGGTGCCGATTGCCGCCTTGCCGGAATCGAAGTTCTCGCCGGTTGCGTGCGAGGCGGCTTTTTTCGATACGATCATCACTTCACTCAGATCCTGGGGAACGGCGCCGTAGGGCGCAGCGGTCCTGAGGCGTATCGTGTAACGGTCGACGATTTCCCTGGCCACGATGGGGCGGACGTAGGCGGCGTAGCCGCCGGGGCTGCCGGTAATGGCGAGCGGCCGCTCCAGCGAGTAGGCGACGTCCTCGGTGGTGAGTTCGCTGCCATCGTGAAACTTTACACCCTTGCGCAGCGTGAATTCCCAGGTCAGCGGGTCGGGCGTGCGCCACGAAGCCAGACCCGGGACCGGCCGTCCGCGCTCGTCGACGGAGACGAGGGCGTCGAATACATGCTTTTGAGCTGTGAGATTGGGTTGCGCGGCGACGAAGTGCGGGTCGAATGTCGTGACGTCCGCGCTCAACCCGATATTCAGTTCGGCAGCGCCCGCATTGATGGCCAGCGCAGCAGAAAAGAACAGTCCGGCCAGCACCCGCGAGACCGATACGCCGTGCCGGACAGACTGCATGAGCGGGTGCATCGCGGCACCCGTGCAGAGTAAAATTTTCATCGCGTTCCCGTTGGCGTGCCCAGACCGGCCAAGGATACCGCAGTTTTCTGCATCTGTGAGCGCGGCAGGCAGGCGGCCCGGAGTACGCCGCGGTCTTAATTCATTGCATACACAATTTTCAAGGATAGCTCATGGCAAGGATCGTCAAGTGAAAGAGAATTATCCCGACCTGCGCGCTCCGGCGGAGTAGCCGGGTTTACGTCGGGCAATTCGCCTGGTTGACGGGAATATCCGCCCGGATTTCGAACACGAGCCGCTGGTGCGCTTGTCGCAGACTGGATTCAACCGTGTCCGGCGAGATGCCGTGCGCGAAGATGAAGCCCAGGTAGCCCGCGCCTTCCGGCGGCGGCGCAATGATTTGGCCGGGGGTGGCGGTGATCTGGATGTCGCTGATGCCGGCGACTTGCAGCGCGGCTTCGAGGTTGCGCGCGCCCTGGAAAATGCCGTGTCCGGGAATCGGGATCATCATCACGCCGCCGGCCTCCCCGTATTGCACCTGCGGCAAGGGTTGGTTCAGGGCATGGCGCAGGATCAATTCTTCCAGGCTCATGCCCAGCGCATGCCGCAGTACCCTGCCGCACAGCCCGCCGATGGAGCGCGCGGCGATTTCCAGCAGCCATACGCCTTGTTCGTTCACGCGCATTTCGGCATGGACGGGGCCGCTGGTCAGCCCGGCCAGTTCGCAGGCGCGTTGTACAGTTTGCGCGATCTCGTCCTGCTTCGCTTGCGGCAGGCGTGACGGCGTGATGTACAGAGTTTCCTCGAAATAGGGGCCGTCCAAGGGGTCCGGCTTATCGAATAGCGCCAGCACCTGCAAACGCCCGTCTTGCAGCAGGCCCTCCAGCGCATATTCGCGGCCCGGGATGAAGCTTTCCACGACCAGGCCGAGCTTGGCGGCGTCGCGATCGGCTTTGATCTGTATGCCGCGCACCCATTGCACGGCTTGTATGTATGCCCGCGGCGTGTCGGCGCGAATCACGCCGCGACTGGCAGAAAGCCGGCGCGCTTTAACGACCACTGGAAATTGCAGTGGCGGCAGTAGTGTTGCGGTCTGCGCGTCGTTGCCGAGGTGATAAAAATCCGGACAGTTCAGGCCGCCGCTTTGCAGCAAGCGGCGAAACGCCAGCTTGTCGCGTGTCAGCCGCACCGCCGCGGGCGGATTGCCCGGCAGGTGCAAGCGTTCGCGCAGCAGCGCCGCCAGTTCCAGGCCGGCGTCGTCCACCGCCAGCACCGCGTCGGGCTCGCGTCCCAGTGCGGCCAGCACCTGCTTTAGCGCGACTTCAGGCTGATCGAACGGCACCGCTTGAATCGGACTCATGCCCCATAGCGGCGCGAGTTGATGGCAGTAATCCGCGGCACTGATAATGTCCACATTCAATTTTTTTGCGGCGGCGAGAAAATCCTCGTTACGGTAACTGGCGGTCGGCAGCAGCAGCAGAACGCGCTTCACGGCCGGCCGCTCAAAAGCTTTGCAGTTGTTGCTCGGTGGGCTCGGAGCAGCAGTACCAGGGCTCGGACAGGCGTGCGATGGGTTCGCCAAAATCCGCCCGAGTAAGTTGCGGCGCTTCGAGGCCGAGCGCGTCGTGCGCGAGCCGCCAGATTCGCCCGAATATGTCGCTGCGCGCCCATCCCTGTTGATCGCCTTGCGCGGCACAGGCTTGCACCGCCTGCTGCAAAGCGTCCACGCGAGGATCGGCGTGCCGCCACGGATAGCCGAGCAATTTCGCATCGAACGCCCCGATCATTTCCCGGAAACCGGGCAGCCGCAGCAAATAGGAGCCTTCCGGCACGAGCAGGCGTATGCACAGCTGAATCGGCGGCACTGCCTCTACTAAACGCAAACGCACCAGCGCGCGCAGCAGGTCGAGGTAGCCCTCCAACGTGGTCCAGGGCGTGAATGCCACAAACGTTGGCGCCAGGAATATGCCCGCTTCACGGCACAGTTGCAAAGCGCGTTCGAAGTCGGCGCGCGTGTGGTTTTTGGCGAAGTACTCCAGCACCTTATCGTCCACCGACTCGACCGCCGCAGTGATGAATAGACAACCCGCCGCCTTGAGCGCGGGCAGCAGTTCGGCGTGGTCGATGAGGTGCTGAATCTTGATGGTGGCGTCGAAGCTCAGGTCGGGAAATTCGGCGTGCATCGCCGCCACCACTTTCATGGCATGGGTCGGGCCGTTGAAAAAATCCGGGTCGCCGAAGGAAACATGCGCAGCACCCGCTTGCACCTGCTGCGAGATGTCCGCCATCACCACCTCGACTGGCACCACGCGGAACTTGCCCTGATAGACCGGCACCACCGGGCAGTGGCGGCACAGGTGCTTGCAGCCTCGGCTTGCGTCGATGAAGCCCGTCATTTTCTTACCGCCGTCCGGCAATATCAAATGGGCGTAACGGTGCAGGCGCGGCAGGCCGGAGCGGTCGGGCGTCATGAATTCTATTTTGGCCAGATTCACCACGGGCTCGATTTGCACGTCGCACGCGTCCCCGGCGCGCAGCCGCTGCGCCAGGCTCACCAGCCCCGGCTCAAACTCGCCGCCCAGTATGGTTTTCACGCCGAGGCCGCGCAGCAGCTGCTGGTTCATCGGCGCATACAGGCCGTAGACGCATAGATGCGCGTGCGGCGCCATGTCACGGATGCGCGGGATGGCTTCGACCGCGATGCGGGTGGCGGTGTGCATGCCGACATACAGCGCCACCAGCCGCGCGCCGGAGAGCAATGCCGGATCGAGTTTCTGCAAAGAGAGGTCACTGCACCGCACGTCAAATCCGGCCTGCTTCAACCAGGCGTTCGGCTCGGCCAGGCCGAACGGCTGCCGGCCCAGCTCATAAGGGTTGATCAGTACGACCTTGAACAGCGCAGCGGGATTTGCCCGATATTCTTCGTCTTCGCTGGCGCTGTTTAGCAGGCAGGAATCGCTGTGGCTATCCATACCGTGGCTATTTTGATTTGGGGCGTTCCTGGAAGGCATCCAGGG
This sequence comes from Burkholderiales bacterium, assembly GCA_019746155.1. Lineage (GTDB taxonomy): Bacteria > Pseudomonadota > Gammaproteobacteria > Burkholderiales > SG8-41 > CAKKQX01. Next base: position 1,366 of record JAIESJ010000180.1, on the reverse strand, counting down.
GCTCCCGGCTTGCGCCCGCCTCTTCCATGCGCTGCAGGTAGTGTTGCCACATTGTGTCCTGGTTCATGCCCAGGCTATAGAGATAATCCCAGGAATAAATACCGGTATCGTGGCCGTCGGAAAATACCGGTTGCACCGCATACGTGCCCACCGGCTCGATATGGGTGATCTCGACATTTTTCTTGCCGATTTGCAGCACTTCCTGTCCTGGCCCGTGGCCGCGCACTTCCGCCGAGGGTGAATAAACGCGCAAGAACTCGTAGGGCAACTTGAAGTGCTTGCCGTCGGCGAAAGTAATTTCCAGCACGCGCGATTTCTGATGCAGCTTGATTTCAGTCGGGGGGGGGGTGGTTTTGTCCAAGCCTGCCATGAGAGTTCCCTGTCTTCGCAATTGGCCTATTGTAACCACCTAAGGGGCGCGCCACCATACTCGCAGCGAACCGCGATTGACGGGACAGAGTGCGGCAAGCGGCCGCAAGCACCGGATGCGGATATCCGGTTGACCTTTGATGATGCGCGGTGCAAGGCCAGCCTGTTTCGGTCAGGCGCACCAGCCGAACGAGTTCGTAACGGTCGATCAGGTCGTCGCGATGAATTCCGGGTCGCCCTGCTGCGCCCGCTCGAACTTCAGGAATTCATAATAGCCGCAATGCGTGGTGTCCGGATAGGCGCGGCAGACCGTCGGCCTGGCCTCGTAGATGGTGCAGCGACGTTTCTCGGTGTCGAGGAAGCGGCAAACCGTGCTGAAATGCTCGTCCTGCTGGTGGCGCAGCACTCTTACTTTCGTTCCCGCGTCATACTTCGTAAATTGTTGCTCGGCCTTCCGATAACCCAGGTTGAAATGCCGCGCCAGCCGGGCGATGTCGCGTTTTCCGACTTCGATCAGTGAGTAGCTGCAGCAGTAGGCCGGGCATTTGCTGCAGTCATAACGCAGGCGCGGCTGGTTGCGGGTATCGGTGACTGCCTTGATGGGGATTACCCGGGATTTTTTTGGCATCTCGTTTTACGGGCGCGGTGGCCCGCGCCAAAGCAAAAAATAACAAGGCACGAATTCTACGCCGGTTTGCCGCCGGTCCGGGCGGCGCCCTGCGCGCTGCCGGTCAATGGTGCAGGATTTTTGACAGGAACTGCTGCGCGCGCCCGGAGCGCGGGCTGCCGAAGAATTCGTCCTTGGCCGCATCCTCGACGATCTCGCCCTCGTCCATGAAAATCACGCGGTGCGCGACCTTGCGTGCGAACCCCATCTCGTGGGTGACGACCATCATGGTCATGCCCTCGGTCGCAAGCTCAACCATCACGTCGAGCACCTCGTTGATCATTTCCGGGTCGAGCGCCGAGGTCGGCTCGTCGAACAGCATCGCGATCG
>JAIESJ010000133.1 GCA_019746155.1 Burkholderiales bacterium | reverse complement strand
GCAGGTTGTCCCAGGATTTGCTGTGCAGACCCTCGGCCGGAATGCCTTCGCGCGCCAGCAAGGCCAGCGAACGCGGGTGGACCCGGCCGGTCGGGTGGCTGCCGGCGCTCATGGCCTTCCACCCGCTTGGTGCGAGATGATTGAAAGTGGCTTCGGCCAGAATCGAGCGACAGGAGTTGCCGGTACAGAGAAACAGGACGTTCATGGACTCAGCTCTCCGGCCGGGAGGGCGAAACCGGGGACGGCAGGCTTTCGGGACGGAGCAATGCCCCGCGCAGGTCAGCGCACTGTTCCGGCTGCCCGGCGCAACACTCCGCGGTGAGATAGGCGATGAGGTCCAGCATCAGCGGGATATTGGCCCGGTAGCGCTGGAACCGTCCCTCCTGTGCTACCGTCACCAGACGGGCCTGCGTGAGCGCCTTGAGATGGAAGGACAGGTTGGTGGGCGGGATGTCCAGCGCGCTGGCGATCTCGCCAGCAACCATGCCTTCCATAGCCTTGCGCACCAGGAGGCGGTACACATCCAGTCTGATGCCGGAGGCTAATGATTCGAAGATTGTGGTTGCCGTCATCTTGTCCACTAAACTATTCTACAACAAATGTTGAATTATTGAAACGAAAGTTCGTGAACTGGGGCGTTGGAAATCCACGTATCCCGATCCGGATGCAGAAGGCAGCTACAATAAGCTTTGGGTCGAAGGCTCTGGTTCGCTACCCCTGTTTCTCCTGTTTGCAACACGTCCGCGCGGAGCCTGCAATACACCATATCCCCTGATTGCAACCATGAAATATTTCCGTTACGCGCTGATAGGCGCCGCCGTTGCCGTGCTTGCGGTAATGGGCGCGGCTTCCTATATCGCTGCGACTTTCGACCCCAACGCCTACAAGCCGCAAATCATCCGGCTGGTACAAGAAAAGGTGCAGCGTACGCTTAAGTTCGATGGCGATATCAGGCTCGCGTTCTGGCCCGGCCTCGGCGCCGATTTCGGCAGGCTGTCGCTGTCGGAGTTCAGGAGCGACCAGGAATTCGCTGCGGTCGAAAGTGCGCGCGTGTCATTGGCGCTGGCGCCGCTCCTGTCCAGGCAACTGGTGCTGAACGAAGTGACGATCAGGGGCGTGCGAGCCAACATCGTGCGTTTCAAGGACGGCCGCACCAATATCGACGACTTGCTCGCCAGGGACGATGAGAGGCAGGAGCAGTTCAAGTTCGACATTGATCATGTGGCGATCGAGAACGCCACGCTCGATTTCCGGGATGAGGTCAGAGGCGTGCAATACGCGTTGTCGAGGGTCAATCTGAAAACCGGCCGCATCGCCAGCGGCGTGCCGACCAAGGTTGAATTGTCGCTGGCCATGCAGGGCAATCCGCCCAAACTCGACCTTGACGCAAACTTCGAGGCGCGGCTCACGTTCGAACCGGACAAACAGATATACACATTGGAAGACTTTGAGCTGGAAGCCAGGGGCGAGGCCGCCGGGTTCAACAATCTGGCCGCCAAAGTCACCGGTAATTTCACAGCCAGGCTCAAAACCGGCGAGTTCACGACCGATAAACTGTCGGTTGCGGTGACCGGCGCGCGCGGCAAGGACAATCTCGATATCAGGCTCGATGTACCCCGGCTCAGCCTCACGAACGAGAAGGCAAACGGCGACAAGGTGACGGTCGCGGCAAGGATCTCCAATCCGCAGGGTACGACCAACGCCAATCTGAGTTTGCAGGGAATCGAGGGCACGAGCCAGTCGTTCAAATCGGGCGCGATGACGCTGGAGCTCGATATGAAACAGGCCGCACTGAGGATGAAAGCCAGGATGTCTTCGCCGCTTACCGGCAATATCGAGGCACGGCAGGCCCAATTATCCAAGCTCACCGCCAGCATCAGCGCGAGCAGCCCCCACCTGTCGGGCAAGAGCGTGAGCGGCGAATTTTCCGGCAGTGCCAGCGTCGACGCCACCAGGCAGAACGTGCAGTCCAGTCTGGCCGGCAAAGTTGCCGACAGCAACGTGAAAGCACATATCGGCGTGGCGAACTTCGCGGCGCCCGTTATCAGGTTTGATATTGATATCGACCGATTCGACCTCGACCGCTATCTGCCGTCCAGGTCGGCATCCGCGCCGAAGCAACCTCGGCAGCCGTTTGATCCGTCACGGCTCGGGGATCTGGGCGCCAGTGGTACGCTGCGCATCGGCTCGCTCCGGGCTTCCGGCGTCAGGGCTTCCAACGTCAGGCTCGGCATCAAGGCCGACAGCGGTCCCAAGGGTGCGATACTGCCAGCGCGCGTCATGGGGCCGGTTCGCGTTTCCAGATGAAGGGATTCGCCGCCAAGCTCATCGCCTGGCAGAAATGCCACGGCCGCCACGATCTGCCGTGGCAGAATACGCGCGATCCGTACGCGATCTGGGTCTCGGAAATCATGCTGCAGCAGACCCAGGTCGTGACGGTTATCCCCTATTACCGGCGCTTCATGGATCAATTTCCGGATGTCGCGACACTGGCCGCTGCTGCGCCGGATCAGGTGCTCGCGTGCTGGAGCGGGCTCGGCTATTACTCGCGCGCACGCAATCTGCACCGTGCCGCCCGGATCATTGCACGAGATCACGCCGGCAGGTTCCCGGCGGATATCGAATCGCTGTTACGGTTGCCTGGCATCGGGCGCTCGACCGCCGCCGCGATCTGCGTATTCGCGTTCGGTGCGCGCCTGGCCATTCTCGACGGCAACGTCAAACGCGTGCTGACGCGCTGTTTCGGCGTCGAGGGGTATCCCGGCGACAAGCGTGTCGAGGATGCGTTGTGGCGCAAGGCGGAAGATCTGCTGCCCAGGCAGGGCATAGAGACTTACAGCCAGGGGTTGATGGATCTCGGCGCGGGCGTGTGCGTACGCCGGCAACCGCGCTGTGCTGCATGTCCTTTACACAGCGATTGCGTGGCACATCGCCGCGGCCTGACAGACCGCCTGCCCGTGCCGAAGCCCAAAAAGGCGCTGCCGAAAAGAAAGACCATAATGCTGGTGCTGCAACATGCGGGGGAGGTCTTGCTCGAGAAACGCCCGGACACGGGGATCTGGGGCGGGCTGTGGTGTTTTCCGGAAGTGGCTCAGAGCGAAGATATCGAAAAAATCTGCGCACAGCGTTTCGGCGCGCGCGTGACGGTGTTGAAGCCGCTGCCGGTGCTCGAACATGGCTTTACCCATTTCCGCCTCAGCATCACGCCTCAGCAACTTCACGTCACCGCGCTCGTGCCGCGGGCTGCCGAGCCCGGCCACATCTGGCTGCCGCTCGCGGAAGCCCGGACTGCGGCGATCCCCGCGCCGGTCAAACGCATTCTCGCCAGCCTGTGAAAGTCAAAAGCGATAACGCGAAGGACGCGAAGAGCACGGGGAAAAAACATGGAAAACGCTGGAAACCGGGCTGGGTGCGGTAGGCGTCGCTGGCCACGTAGTCGAAGCTCGAGGCGAAGTAATTCTGGCGATGACTTTCGCGCGGCAGCCAGCCGTAGTATAAAGAGAGAAAACAGTGCACAAACAAGGCTTGTCGATGCGGGGTTGTAACGACATCAGGGCATGGCGTAAAACGCAACGCGCGGAACTGGTCGCCCGCCGTGCGACAATCGGCCAAGAACAGCGCGGCCCCTGGAACGAGCGCGTCACGGAGCTGCTGTGGCGCGGGTTCCCGATAACGGCCGGCATGGTGGTCGGCTTCTGCTGGCCGTTCAAAGGCGAGTTTGACGCGCGCTTCGTGATACGCCGCTGGCGCGAACAGGGGGCTACGGCGGCATTGCCCGAAGTGGTGGCAAAGGGCGAGCCGCTGCAGTTCCGCAAATGGTGGCCGGGCGCGCCGATGACGCCGGGGGTCTATGACATTCCGGTGCCCGCCGGCACGGACATTCTGATTCCGGACATTGCGATCGTGCCGATGAACGGCTTCGACGAGGGCGGGTATCGCCTTGGTTATGGCGGCGGCTATTTTGACCGCACGCTGGCCGCCTTCGACCGGCGTATACTGGCGGTCGGTGTCAGCTTCGAGATGTTGAGGCTACCGACGATCTATCCGCAGGTGCACGATGTGCCGATGGACTTTGTGGTGACCGAGGCTGCGGTCCACGCCAGCGAGGGCGGCAAGCTGATACCGCTGGCCGCGGAGCAATCGCGCAGCCGTGCCGCGAGGATATTGCAGAGCCGGCGCCTGCCGCGGTCCGGCGCACTGTCCGCCGAGACACCGGGGCTGAGCTCGCCGCCGTGCTATGCCGGGGAGTTCCCGGGTTATTGGGGCGAGGACCCAAAGCCGGGCGAGTGATGGCCGGCCAGGAGTTTGTCGGACTTGGCCCCGGCAAACTCCTGAAATGAAAAAACCGAAGAACGAGGCGAAAAGAACGCCATGCAAGCGTCGTTGGTTCCGGCCAGCACAGCGTTTTGACACGCAAAACTTCTTTCTCAAGCAGCCTGGCGCCGAAGCGTCGATCGACGGCGGTCCGTTAACGCCACCCGTTCCGGTGAATGGGGGCCACGTCCGACAGGCGGCTAGCGGTTTATCAGTCCCTGTTCGGTCATGATGCGGCGTAACAGGAAAAAGCGTGCTTCCGCATCCTGCAGTTCGAGCAGCCGCTGCTTTACGGCCGCATCGACGGGAAGGATCTCGGCCAGCCTGTAGGCGACCCAGGCCGCATCGTCGAGCTTGATCGGTGCGGGGAAATTCGCGGTACCCACTTTGTCGACGACAGCTTTGAGCACCTCGCCGCAGATTCTGTCTACTTCCGCGGGGCCGCTTTCCGGCGGCAACAGTTCGACTTGTCCCGAGATCAGGCCGTTGGCGGCAACCCGTGTTTCGATGATGCGAAAGCGCTTGCTGCCGCGCACGATGAGCTGGAATAGCCCCAGTTGCGGCATGTCCCATTGCGTGATCATGGCGAGGCAGCCCACCGCCTCGGGCAGCGCCGGCGTTCCGACCTCGCGTCCTTCCCGGATCTGGCACACGCCGAACGGGCGGTTGTCGCGCAGGCAAATCTTGGTCATCTCGAGGTAGCGCTGCTCGAAGATTTTCAGCTGCAGGATGCCGTCCGGGAACAGCACCGTGTGCAAGGGGAAGATGGAAATTTCTTGCAAGCGCAGGCCTAATGTTGGTGAAGGGTGAAGGGTGAAGGGTGAAGGGTGAAGGGTGAAGGGGGTTTTGCCGTCAACGATTCACGATTTGCGATTCACCATTTACGGCCTCAAGGCAGTTCCCGATGCCGGATCAGCACCTGGGTCTGGGGGCGGAAATGGCCGGCGAGCGCCTCGACAAAATAGACCGAGCGGTGCCGTCCGCCGGTGCAGCCTATGGCCACGGTCAGATAACTGCGGTTGTCGCGGATGAAGCACGGCAGCCAGTTTTCAACGTAGCGCCGGATATCGTCGAGCATCTTTTGCGTATCAGGATCGGCGCGCAGGAAATCAATGACCGGCTGATCCTTGCCGGTCATGGGTCGCAGCGCGGGTTCGTAATGCGGGTTGGGCAGGCAGCGCACGTCGAACACCAGGTCGGCGTCGAGTGGAATGCCATGCTTGAAGCCGAACGACTGGAACAGCAGGGAGAAACCGGCCAGGCGCAGCCCCGCGAAGTCCTTGACCCAACTGCGCAGTGCGTTGGGATTCAAGTCACTGGTGTCAACATGGTGCGAAAGGTCGGCGACGTCGCCGAGCAGTTCGCGCTCGCGCGCGATGCATTCCGGCAAGGTGAGTTCGCCCTCGCTTAGTGGATGGCGCCGCCGCGTTTCCGAGTAACGCTTGATCAGCGTCTCGGTTTTCGCTTCCAGGAACAGCACTCTGATATCGGTGCCGCCTCGCTTGAGATTCGCCACGTGCTGCGGCAGCTCGGCAAGCGTGCTGCCGCTGCGCACATCGATGCTGAGCGCGGCCCGCGCATAGCCGGCCGCGTCGAGAAAAGACACCAGATCAGGCAGCAGCTTCACCGGCAGGTTGTCGACGCAGTAAAACCCGCCGTCCTCCAGCACGTTGAGCGCCACGCTTTTGCCCGAGCCCGACAGGCCGGTGATGAGGATGAGCTGCATGTCTGGTAAATAGTAAATGGTGAATGGTGAATCACTGAGCGGCCAGCCAGGACGCGGCCTCTATTTGCTATTCACCATTCACTACTCACCGCCTTTGATCTGTTGCGCCTGACGCGCGATGAATTCCTGCGTGCTGTCTATTCCGCGCAATTGCAGCACGTAATTGCGTACCGCGGCTTCGGTCAACACCGCCAGGTTGCGGCCTGCGGCGACCGGGATGGTCACCTTGCGGATGTCCACGCCCATCACTTCCTGGCTGCCGGCGTTGAGCGGCAGGCGCTCCATCAACCTGAGATCAGGGCCCGGCGGCCGTTGCAGATGCACGATGAGCTTCAGATTCTTGCGCGGGCGCAGCGCCGCCTCGCCGAAGATGGTGCGAATGTTGAGTACGCCCAGCCCTCTCACTTCGAGAAAGTCCCTGAGCAGCGCCGGGCAGCGGCCTTCTATGGTTTCGGGTCCCACGCGGTAGAACTCGACCACGTCGTCGGCGATGAGCCCGCTGCCGCGGCTGATGAGTTCCAGCGCGAGCTCGCTTTTGCCCACGCCGGAATCGCCGGTGATCAGCACGCCCATGCCGAGCACGTCGAGAAATACGCCATGAACGGTGGTGGATTCGGCGAGCAGACGCGCCAGATAGGGGCGCAGCATCCACATCAACTCCACACTCGGCACCGGCGACAGGAACAGCGGTGTCTGGGTGGATTCGGCCACTGCCACCAGCGGCTCGGGCGCTTGATCGACGCCGGCGACGATGAAGCAGGCGAGGTCACGGGTGGCGACCTGGTCCAGCACCCTGGCGCAGGCGGCCGGCCCCAGGCTGTTGAGGTAGCCGACCTCCGATCCGCCCAGCACCTGGATGAGGTTGGGATGGATGAAGTTGAGGTGGCCGATCAGGCCCTTGGAGGAGT
>JAIESJ010000021.1 GCA_019746155.1 Burkholderiales bacterium | reverse complement strand
GCGTCGTCGGCGAGCCGACTTCGGTCAACAAACTCGGCGACATGATCAAGAACGGCCGCCGCGGCTCGCTCTCAGGCACGCTCACGGTGAAAGGCGTGCAGGGCCACGTTGCCTATCCGCACCTGGCGCGCAACCCGGTGCACGACGTTGCCGCGGCGATCGCCGAACTGGCCCGGACCGAGTGGGACCGCGGCAACGAGTATTTCCCGCCGACGACCTGGCAGATTTCCAATTTCCATGCCGGCACCGGGGCCACCAACATCATTCCCGGCGAAGCCAGGATCGATTTCAATTTCCGGTTTTCGACGGCGAGCACGGTGGAATCGCTGCAGACGCGCGTGCACGGCATTCTCGACAAGCACGGCATCGAGTACGACATCGACTGGGCTTACGGCGGGCGGCCGTTTCTCACCCCCCAAGGCGATCTGGTCGGTGCGGTGGCGCGCGCGATCAAGACCGTCACCGGCGCCGATACCGAACTCTCGACGACCGGCGGCACTTCCGACGGCCGCTTCATCGCCGACATCTGCCCGCAGGTGGTCGAGTTCGGGCCGACCAACGCCACCATCCACAAGATCAACGAGTGCATCCGGGTTGAGGAGATCCGGCCCCTGTCTTCAATCTATAAACATATCTTATTGAATTTATTGATGAGATAGCAACGGCCTGCCTTTCGACTTTGCGTCCGTTCGCCTTGAGCGTAGCCGCGCAAGCGGCGAAGTTGAAAGGCCTTTCGAACGGACGCTACGCTCAAGGCGAACGCCTGCGCTTAATCCCTTCCCCCTCAGGGAGAGGGGGGGGGTGGGGGTGGAGTAAAAAAAGAAAGGACTGCAATGCCGCGCTCGGACAATGTTTACGAATTGCCGCACGATCTGCCGGCGCCGGCCGATGACGGCGCATGCGCGCATCTGGCCGGCCTGCGATTGCCGCCGCTCTTGCTCGCGTCCACGGCCGGGCGCAGCGTCGATCTCTCCAGGCTGACGGGCCGCGGCGTTGTCTATTGCTATCCGCGCACCGGCCGCCCCGACCGGGAACTGCCGACGGGATGGAACGCGATTCCCGGCGCGCGCGGCTGCACGCCGCAATCCTGCGCCTTCCGCGACCACTACCAGGAACTGAGGCAACTGGGTGCGGCGGAGGTATTCGGCCTTTCCACGCAGGACAGCGATTACCAGCGCGAAGCGGTCGAGCGGCTGCGCCTGCCGTTCGAACTGCTCTCCGACGAAACGCTGGAATTCGCCAAGACCCTCAGACTACCGATGTTCGAAGTCGACGGCATGACACTGATCAAGCGCCTGACGCTGATTGTGCGCGATGGCGCGATCGAGCGGGTGTTCTACCCGGTGTTTCCGCCCGACGCGAATGCGCGAGCCGTGGCGCGCTGGCTCAAGGACGCGCGAACCTAGTGTGCTCTCACGCCAGCCACGGCGCTTCGCCGTGGTAGCGTTTTTCGAACGCCTCGATCTCCGGCAGGTGCTGCAGCACGAGCGCGACCTCGTCGAGACCCTTCAGGAGCGTTTCTTTCGTGCCGGCGTCGATTTCGAAGCGGTGCGTTTTCCCGTCGGGCGCAGTCACGGTCTGCGCTTCGAGATCGACGGTAATCCGCGTGCCCGGCTGTTCACGGAGCTGTTCTCGCAGCCTGCGGCAGGTTTCCTCCGGCAGCAGCACCGGAAGCATGCCGTTCTGCAGCGCGTTGGCGTAATGGATATCGCCGAACGAGGGCGCGATCACCGCGCGTATGCCGTAATCCATCAAGGCATAAACCGCGCCTTCGCGCGAGGAGCCACAGCCGAAATTGGCGCCCGCGACCAGGATGCCCGCTTTGCGGTACGCGGGATGGTTCAGCACGAAGTCCGGACGCTCGCGTCCCTCGGCGTTGAAGCGCATATCGTAGAAGAGATAGGGATCGTAGCCCGGGTCGCGCGGTTTTCTCAGGAAACGCGCCGGGATGATCTTGTCGGTGTCGACGTTGGCCAGGTCGAGCGGCGCGGCGACCGCGGTGAGCCTGCTGAATGGCGTCATAAGCAGTCCTTAACCGCCGATGGACGCCGATTATCGGTGTTCATCTGCGGTTCCATTGTATTTAGGAAAAGAGCTTGCGCACGTCGGTGATGCGGCCGGTGACCGCTGCCGCTGCGACCATCGCCGGGCTCATCAGGTGGGTGCGCGCGCCCTTGCCCTGGCGGCCCTCGAAATTGCGGTTCGAGGTCGACGCGCAGCGCATGCCCGCCGGCACGCTGTCGCCGTTCATCGCCACGCAGCTCGAGCAGCCCGATGCGCGCCACTCGAACCCCGCCTCGCGGAAAATCCGGTCGAGCCCTTCCGCCTCCGCCTGGCGCTTCACCGCGCTCGAGCCCGGCGAAACCCATGACGGCACGGCCACCTTGCGGCCTTTCAGCACCTGCGCCGCGGCGCGCAGGTCCTCGATGCGTCCGTTGGTGCAGGTGCCGATGAAGGCGCGGTCGATGCGGATATCGGTAAGCGGCGTGCCGGGCTTCAAATCCATGTAGGCGAGCGCCTGCACCGCGTGGGCGCGCTTGTCGGGATCGCCGATCGCGGCCGGATCGGGCACGGCAGCCCCGACCGGTGCCGCCTCCTCGGGGCTCGTGCCCCAGGTCACCATCGGCTCCAATGCGTTCGCATCGAGCGCGACCTCACGGTCGAAGGCCGCGCCGTCGTCGCTCGGCAGCGTGCGCCACTGCGCCACCGCCTGGTCCCAGTGCGCGCCCTTGGGCGAATAATCGCGTCCCTCGAGGTAGGCGATGGTCTTCTCGTCGGGCGCGACCATGCCGGCGCGCGCCCCCGCCTCGATCGACATATTGCACACGGTCATGCGGCCTTCGATGCTGAGTCCGCGTATCGCCGCGCCGGCGTACTCGATTGCGTAGCCCGTGGCGCCAGCGGTGCCGATCTTCGCGATGATGGCGAGAATCACGTCCTTGGCGCCGACCCCGGGCCCGAGCGCACCGTCGACGGTGACGCGCAGCGTTTTCGGCTTCTTCTGCCACAGGCACTGCGTGGCGAGAATCTGCTTCAATTGCGACGCGCCGATGCCGAAGGCGAGCGCGCCGAGCGCGCCGTGGGTCGAGGTGTGCGAGTCGCCGCAGGTGACGATGAGCCCGGGCTGGGTGATGCCCAGCTCGGGGCCGACGACGTGGACGATGCCCTGGCGCGGATCGTCGATGCCAAAGTGGGCCACGCCGTTGGCACGGGCGTTGTTCTCGAGCAATTCGATCATGTTGCGCACTTCGGGGTCGGTGACGCCGGCGATGCCGCGGTCGCGGTCGAGGGTCGGCACGTAATGGTCCGCGACCGCGAAGGTCTGACGCGGCCTGCGCACTTTACGGTCTTCCTTCGCGAGCGCGCCGAAGGCGAACATCGAGCCTTCGTGCACGAAGTTGCGGTCGACGAAGAGCAGTGTCTCGCCGCTGCCGCGGCGCACGATGACGTGGCGCTCCCAGATCTTGTCGAGCATCGTGCGGGGATTCGGCATGCTGAGATATACTTCTTTATAAAACAGATAGTTAAGCGTGTGTCCCGGGTGCTTGCGCTCACAAGCTCGCGCGCTGATCCTCAGGCACCCCGTAGCGCGCCTCGAGTTTTTGAATTTCCGGCAGTCCGGCAATGTCGGTGAACTGCTTGAAGGTCGCGACCTTGTCGCGCAGGTGGGCGATGGAACCGGTGCGCTTGAGCTCGCGGAGCAGCTGCTGCATCGCCGGGATCGCGGCGAGGATCAGCCAGTTGGGATAGATCGCGAGCTTGAAACCCAGCCTGCCGAGTTCGTCAGCCGGCAGATCGGGGGTCTTGCCGCTGGCCGCCATGTTGTAGAGCAGCGGCACGCCCTTGAAATGATTCGCCACGCGCTCGACCTCGGCGCGGCCCACCGGCGCTTCGATGAACAGCATATCGGCGCCGGCTTCGCGGTAACGCTCGCCGCGCTCGAGCGCCGCCCTCAGACCCTCGACCGCGATGGCGTCGGTGCGCGTGATGATGACGAAGTCGGGATCGGTGCGCGCGTCGCACGCGGCCTTGATTTTCGCCACCATCTCGGCGGTGGGAATGACGCGTTTGCCCGCGAGGTGGCCGCAGCGCTTGGGCCACATCTGGTCTTCGATGTGCACGCCGGCCACGCCTGCTTTTTCGAAATCGCGGATGGTGCGGCGGGTGTTGATGGGATTGCCGTAACCGGTGTCGGCGTCGGCCACTACTGGCAGGCCGGAGGCATCGGCGATACGACCGGCATTGTCCACCATTTCGCTCGCGGTGAGCAAGCCAACATCGGGCATGCCGAGCCGCGTGAGACTGGTGCCGAAGCCCGTCATGTAAACGGCTTCGAATCCTTCGAGCGCCACCAGCCGCGCGGCGAGCGCGTCGGCGACCCCCGGCGCGACGACACAGCCGGGTTGGGCAAGCAGCGCGCGCAGGCGCGTCGTGGCACGGTCAGTCATTTTTTCCTCGGCAGGGGGGTGGGTATCGCGGCAATTATAGCCGCAATCCCGCCCGGTTCCTGTGGCGTCACAGCACCTCAAACCGCCAGGCCGCGCGCTGCTTGTCGTCGGGCGGCACGAAGCGCACGGGCTGGCAATTGGCGACGGGCGCCTCGGGCTCGGCGATGCCGAGCGTGCGGCACAGCACGCGGAAAACCCCGGAGTGGGCGACGATGAGCGGCGCGCCATCGGCATCGATTTTGGCCAGCGCCCGCAGGACGCGCCGACTGAATTGCTCCGGTGTTTCCGCGCCCGGCGGCGTCATGCCGCGCATGCGCAGTTCACCAGGCTTGCCTTCGAGTTCGCCCCAGTTGCGTTCGCCGAGTTCCGGTATGACCGTGACCGGCAGCACCAGCGCGGCTGCGATGTGGCCGGCGGTATCGCGCGCGCGGCGCAGGGCGCTGGCGTAGACGGCGGTAATGCCGAGCGGTTTGAGTATGTCGGCAGCCGCGCCGGCCTGGAGGTGTCCGCGTTCGGTGAGCGGCACGTCAGTCGTGCCGGCCACGGTGCCGCGCAGATTGCTTTCGGTTTCGCCGTGGCGCACGAAATAAAACGGATGCCTCAGGAGCGGGATGGCCTGCGGTTCCGGCATCAAAGCTCGACAGTTTGGTTGACCACGACGCGCGCCGGCGCGAATGCCCGCTGCCACGCCGGCAGGTGCCTGGCCTCGCCGAAGGCCGGCACCACGGTGCGCGCGCCGGCCGAGCGCACCAGCGCGGCATTGTCGGAAAGCCGCGGATGGACGTTCCAGCGCAGGTATTTCGCGCGGCCGCTGCGGGTGAGCCGCTCCGCCGGCGTGCCGGGCGGGATGTAACCGGTAAATACGATCCCAGGCTCGGCCGCATGCTCCCATTGCCCGATGAGCCGCGCCGCTTCCCCCGCAGTGGCATCGGCGCGGCTGGCGAGCATCACGCCGAGCGGGCCGTCGATGGTTTTTGCCGTGGCCGCGAGCCGGGCGAGGTCTGCGGCAACGCCTTCCCGGAGCGAAGCGTGATCGGTGTTGGCCAATCGCCGCAGCGCGGACCGCATCGCCTCATCGATGTAGGGTGCATCACGGCCGCTGCGCACAAGATGGAGCGCAATTTCCGGACCACGCCCGCCTTCCGGCACCGGCAGCAGCAGGCGTGCTTCATCGAACAGCGGATCGAGGTTTTTCTGGCACTCGGCGAGCGCCGTTTCGTAACCGCCGTAAGAGGCGTCGAGAATGACGAGCTCTGCGGGCGGCGGCGGGTCATAAGCATAAACCATTGATTCTATTGAATAATCACCCATGTACAACACGCCGTTGCCAAGTGCCAGGTGGATCCATACGCCGCCTGGCGCGTGACCCGAGCGCCCAGTTTCGACGCGCACGCCCAACACTTCGCTCACGCCCTGCTCGGGCAGCGTGTTTGCCACTATCTCGGGTGGCAGCATGCGCGCCACGGTTGCGGTGGCGTAAACCGGGGGGTTGCCGATTTTCGGCAGCAGCGACAACCCGCCCGCATGATCGCGATGGCCGTGGGAGAGCAGCAGCGCATCGATTCTGCCGACGCTGTCGACGCTGGGCCACAGTCCCGGCTGTGGGCCATAGCCGAGATCGAGCATGAACCGCGCCGCGCCGGCTTCGATCATGAAGCACGCCGGCCCTTTAGCGCCGCTGCCGGAAATGGCGACCAACCTGGCCATGAGAGGGTTGCGCTCTTTAATCCGGGCGCGCGCCGGAGGCCTTGACGACCTTGCCCCATTTGTCCACCTCGGACCTGAGGTAGCTGCCGAACTCAGCCGGCGAAGTGGACGTGGCTTCCAGGCCCTGCACGCGGAATTGCTCTTTAGTGGCGTCGGAACTCAGGATTTTGGTCATTTCCGCATTCAGCCTGGCGGTGATGGGCTGGGGCGTTCCTGCGGGCACCAGCAACCCGTACCAGGTGCTGAATTCGTAGCCGCGGACCCCCGCCTCCTCCATCGTCGGCACTTCCGGGAAAAAAGACGAGCGCCGGTTCGTGGTGACTGCCAGCGGCCGCAGCTTTCCGGCCTTCAAATGGGGGAGCGCCGAGGCCATGGTCGAGATGATCAGCTGAACCCGCCCGCCCATGAGGTCTGTGAGCGCGGGCCCCAGACCCTTGTAGGGAATATGCACCATGTCGACTTTGGTCATGAGCTTGAGCAGCTCGGTCGCAAGATGCGAAGCGGTCCCCACGCCGCCGGAGCCGTAATTGAGCTGGCCGGGCTTGGCCCGTGCCAGATCCAGCAGCTCGCGCATCGATTTGGCGGGCACGGACGGATACACGACCAGGATATTGGGCTGTCTGCCCACCAGGGTAACCGGCGCCAGATCCTTGAGCGTGTCATAAGGCAGCTTGGGGAAGAGCGTGGCGTTGACCGCCAGACTGATGTTGTTGATCAGCAGGGTATGGCCGTCGGCCGGCGCCTTGGCCGCGATGTCGGTGCCGAGGGTGCCACCGGCGCCGCCGCGATTG
>JAIESJ010000282.1 GCA_019746155.1 Burkholderiales bacterium | reverse complement strand
GTCTGGCATTTTCAGAATATCGGCGAATTCCTTGTGCAGGCGCGCGAGGATTGGCTTCGGCGTTCCGGCCGGTGCGGCGACTGCCGACCAAGAAGAGTTTTCGTAGCCGGGCACGCCCGCTTCGGCGACGGTCGGCAGGTCGGGCAGGGCGGATGAGCGGCTGGCGCCGGTCGTCGCCAGCGCGCGCACGCGCCCACTTTTGACGTGCGGCACGGTCGAGATCGCATTGTTGAACAGTACCTGGATCTGACCGCTGATGAGATCGGTGAGTGACGGCGCCGAACTCTTGTACGGAATGTGCGTCATCCTGGTCTTCGTCATCATCGTGAACAGCTCGCCGGAGATGTGGCCGAAGCCACCGACCCCCGAAGAGCCGTAGTTGAGTTGTCCCGGTTTTGCCTTGGCCAGCGCGATCAGTTCTTTTACGTTTTTCGCGGGAACCGAGGGATGCACCACCAACACCCCGGGCGAGGAGGAAACCTGGATGATCGGCGCGAAATCCTTCAGCACGTCGAATGACAGCTTGTAGAGATGCGGATTCACCGCCCAGGTGCCGACGGTGGCGATCACGATGGTATAGCCGTCGGCCGGCGCCCGCGCGACGAGTTCCATCCCTATGTTGCCGCCGGCGCCGCCGCGATTGTCGATAATCACTTGCTGGCCGAGATGCTGTGTGAGCTTTTCGCCGAGCATGCGCCCCTGGATGTCGGTGGGGCCGCCGGGCACGAACGGCACGACAAAACGGACCGGCTTGGTCGGGTAATCCTGGGCAAATGTGGCAGCGGCGAAGCCGGCCGCGGCCATGCAAACGAGGCTGCGCAAGATTATTACGGATGTCATGGTTCTCCTCTTGGCGTTTGGATTATCGAGCTTATTGTTGAGTGTGCGATATTGCAAGACAAGCGGTGCGCTCGCATGTTTTCTCAGATGCCAAGTCTGTACGGATCATCGAGCCAGTGCCGCTGTACGCGCCGCAGGGCGAGTGTAGCATCACCATGTCAAAACGGCGATAATTAAATCCGCAGCAGCGGATCCGGAAAGGAGGAGTCAATGCCTCGCATCCTCAACCATATTGGCGCGCCATGCCGAGGCGAGCAAGGCCGCCGGCGTACGCGTCAATTTTGGATACGATCTGGTCAGTAACGAGGGAAAAGCCATGAAAAAGTTTTTGAAATACACGACAGCAGCGGTATGCATGTTGTTCACTGCATTTGCTACAACTGCCGCCGAATCGCAATATCCGACGCGACCGATCCGCCTGATCGTGCCGTTTGCGCCGGGCGGGCCGACCGACACCATCGCGCGCGTGCTGGCGGCCAAACTCACGGAGACCCTGGGCCAGCAGGTGGTGGTGGACAATCGCGCCGGCGCCGGCGGCAACATCGGTATGGGGCTCGCGGCGAACGCGCCCGCCGACGGCTACACGATTCTGGCGGTGAGTTCGAGTTTTGTGGTGAATCCGGGGCTTTACAAAAACATCCCGTACGATCCGTACAAGAGCTTTGCGCCGATAACCAATGCGGCGGCCTCTCCCAACGTGTTTGTGGTGAATCCCGGTGTGCCGGCCAAGTCCATTTCCGAGTTGATCGATCTGGTGAAGAAAGACCCGAAGAAATACAGCTTCGCCACGCCCGGCATCGGGACCACGCCCGACCTGTCCGCTAATTTGCTGCGGCTTACCGTCAGGATCGACGCGGCGATCGTGCCTTACGGCGGCGCCGGGCCCGCGGTGGCAGCGGTGGTCGGGAACCAGGTGCCGCTGGGTTGCACGGCGCTGCCGCCGACCACGCCGTACATCAAGGCGGGGCGGTTGCGCGCGCTCGCCGTGACCAGCGCCAGGCGCTCGCAAGCCCTGCCCGACGTGCCGACCATGACTGAAGCGGGTTTTCCCGGCCAGGAGGCCGATACGCTGCAAGGCATACTGGTGCCCGCGGGCACGCCCAAGGCGATCATCAGCCGCCTGCACCGCGATATCGTGAAGATTCTGGTGATGCCTGACGTGAAGGAGCGCGTGATCGGGCTCGGGTTCGACATCATTGCGAGTTCGCCGCAGGAATTCACCGCGCAGATCAGGGATGAAGTGACGAAATGGAGCGCGGTCGTAAAAAGCGCCGGCATCCAGGTGAACTGAGCGATAAGCTGTGGTTCGGCCACAGCTTATTTATTGGGACTCTGAATATTGCGCATCGTTGATATCCGCGAAACCGCAGTTGCGCTTAAAACGAACTTGCGCAACGCGGTATTCGACTTCAGCGAGATGACGACGTCGGTGGTCGCGGTGATCACCGACGTCATCCGCGACGGAAAGCCGGTCGCGGGTTTCGCCTTCAATTCCACTGGCCGCTACGCCTGCGGCGCGCAGATGCGCGACCGCTTCATTCCGCGCATCCTGAAAGCGCCGCCCGAATCCCTGGTGAACGAAGCGGGCGACAACCTCGATCCGGAGAAAATCCTCGCGTGCATGATGCAGCGCGAAAAGCCGGGCGGGCACACTGAGCGCTCGGTGGCGATCGGCACCATCGAAGTCGCCTGTTGGGACGCGGCCGCCAAGATCGCCGGCAAACCGCTGCACCGCGTACTCGCCGAGAAATACAACGGCGGCCAGGTGATCGACAGGGTGCCCTGTTATGTCGGTGGTGGCTGGTATCAGCTGGGCAAGGGCGTCCGGGGACTGCAGGACGAAATCCGCATGCGGCTCGACGAAGGCTACACCACGATGAAAATCAAGGTGGGCGGCGCCCCGATTCCGGAAGATGTGGCCCGCGTCGAGGCGGCGTTGAAGATCGTGAGTTCGAGCGACAACCTGGCGGTCGATGCCAACGCCGCGTTCGACCGCGAACGCGCATTGGCCTATGCCAGGGCGCTCGCGCCCTACGGGCTGCGCTGGTTCGAGGAACCGACCGATCCGCTCGACTACGCGCTACTCGCGGAAGTCGTCGGCATTTACGATGCGCCGATCGGCACCGGCGAGAATCTGTTTTCGACGCAAGACGTGCAGAACCTCATTCGCTTCGGAGGCCTGCGCGCCGACCGCGACATCATCCAGACCGACGTGCCGCAGTCCTACGGCATAGCTCAGTTCTCACGCACATTGGACATGCTCAAAAAAAATGGCTGGGCACGGAAGTCTGTCTTTCCGCACGGCGGCAACCAGATGACGCTTGCCATCGTCGGTGGCTTCGGGCTCGGCGGCTGCGAAGCCTATCCCGGCGTGTTCGGCATTTTCGCCGGCTTCGCCGACAACGCGAAAGTGGAGAACGGCTATATCAAACTCTCTGACTTGCCGGGAATCGGGTTCGAGGCGCAGGATGCGCTTTACGCCGTGATGCGGGAGGTCGGGGCAGCAGGATAATTACACAAGCTAAAGGGGTCATTGCAAGCTAAAGGGGTCATGTAAAAAGGAAGCTAAAGGGGTCAAAGGAAGCTAAAGGGGTCAAGGAAGCTAAAGGGGTCAAGGAAGCTAAAGGGGTCACATCTTGAAGGAAGCTAAAGGGGTCATAAGCTAAAGGGGTCACATCTTGTAATATGACATTCTGGCTTGGCAGGCTTGCATCATGGCTCGCCCGCTCCGCAAAGCGACAGCGCCTGTTGCCCCGTCCGTCACTCAAGACGCTGCTGGCGAAAGTGGATTCGAAGGCTGCGCGCAATGCAGCGCTGGCGCGGGCCTATCTGGAGCATGGCTACACGCTTACCGAGATCAGCTACGCGGCAGGTCAGTCGTATTACACCAAGACAGTAGAGGAAATGTCATAATACAAGATGCGACCCCTATGCCGACCCCTATGCTTACCCCCGACCCCTATGCTTACATCAAGGTCGCCGCCGACGGCGCTTATCAGAATGCCATGAAGAACTCGGACAAACAGAATACGCGCATCGAACACGACAAGGCCTTGGCGCGCGTGATGACTGCGTTATTGAAAGACGATACGGAGTTATTCAAGCAGTTCAGCGACAACGAGTTGTTCCGCAAGCGGCACCTGACCTCTGCTTAACTACACGGTGGCCACGGCTTTGGCGATCGCGTCGCCCATTTGCTTTGTGCTTGCACTTCCACCCAGATCGACCGTGAGGTGGCGCGCTTCCGCAATCACGCGCTCGACCGCGCGCTCGATCAGTTTGCCCGCCTCCGCGGCCTTGGGTTCGTTGCGTTTCATGCCCAGCCAGTCGAAGAGCATCTTGCCCGACATGATCATGGCATAGGGGTTGGCGATGTTCTTGCCCGCGATGTCGGGCGCGGAGCCGTGCGTCGCTTGTGCCATTGCGTGCGTGCGGCTCGCGTTGAGGCCCGGAGCGAGTCCCAGACCGCCGACCAGGCCCGCCGCTTCGTCGGTCAGGATGTCGCCATAGAGGTTGGTGGTGACGATCACGTCGTACTGCTGGGGCTTCATTACCAGGCGCAGCGCGCAGGTGTCGACGATGACCTCTTCGAACTCGACATCCGGGTAGCGCGCAGCGACCTTGCGGCATTCCTCCGCGAACAGTCCATCGCCCATGCGGTAGACCGTATTCTTGTGCACCGCGCTGACCTTGCGGCGCTTGCGGTGGCGCGCGGCTTCAAACGCCGCCTCGGCGATCAGCCGGCTTTTGGTGCGCGTGGTGATGCACACTCCCACCGCCAGTTCTTCGGTCGGCATGAACTCGCCATAACCCTTGAACAGGTTGGCGTCGACCTTGAAACCCTCGGTCGTTTCGCGCAGGAAGAGCATGTCGATATCCTTATGGATCGACGGCAGGTTGGGATAGGATTTGAAAGGCTTGTAGTTGGCGTAGAACCCGAAGTGCTGGCGGAAGACAGGGTGGGCGTTGACCCAGGTTGGATCGTTCTTCGGGTATTCCCGGTGCCCGATGGGCCCCAGTATCCAGCCGTCGAAGGTCGCAAGCGTTTCCAGCGTGCCTGGCGGTATGGTGTGCCCGGCGGCTTCGTGGCCCTTGCGGGCGATGGGCATGGGGCGCCAGTCGATCGTCAGGCCTGTCCTGGAGGCGGCTTCCTTCATCACCTTCACGCATTCCGGCACGACTTCCAGGCCGATGTCGTCGCCTTCGAGTATACCGATGGTTAATGTCACGTTGCTGTCTTCTCTGCTTGTCTTGGCAATGTCAGTTGGCGCGGATATTCGCCTGGCGTATGATTTTGGTGTACTTCTCGATGTCGGCTTTGATCGCTGCCCCAAATTGCGCAGGCGTGCTGCCTTGCACGTCGAAGCCCTGCGCCAGCAGGCGCTCACGCAGTTCCGGGGTCTGTATGGCCTTGAGAATATCGCTGTTCAGCTTCGCGACTATCTCTTTAGACGTGCCGGCCGGCGCGAGCAGCCCTATCCAGTTGTCCACCTGGAATCCGGGCAGGGTTTCGGAGACCGTCGGGATATTGGGCGCGGCGGCCGAACGCTTGCTGTCGGTGATCGCGAGGACTTTCAGCTTGCCTGCTTTGAGATGGGACATGACGGTGGGTAGGCTGATGAAGGCGATCGGCACCTGGCCTGCTATCACGTCGATTGCCGCAGGACCGCCACCTTTGTACGGAATGTGAGCCAGGTCCGCCCCGATCATGATCCGGAACATCTCACCGGAGATGTGGCCGACGCCGCCATTGCCGGATGAGGCGTAGTTCAGTTTTGCCGACTTGGATTTGGCAAGGGCGACCAGTTCCTTCACCGAGTTAGCGGGAAGCGAGGGATTTGCCGCGAGCGCATTGGGCTGCGAGGCGATCAGGATTACCGGCGTGAGATCCTTGAGCGCGTCGTACGGCAGCTTGCTGTGCAGTCCCGGATTGAGCGCCAGCGCGATGTTGGCGAGCATGACCGTGTAGCCGTCGGGCGGTGATTTAACGGCGAGTTCCGTGCCGATGATGGTGCCGGCGCCGCCGCGGTTGTCCACGACCACCTGCTGTCCCCAGGATTCGGTAAGTTTCTGCCCGAGCGTGCGCGCCATGATGTCGGTGCCGCCGCCGGGAGCAAAGGGAACGATGAGCCGTACCGGCTTGGTCGGATACGATTGGGCGGCGAGCGGGCCGGGTGCGAATTGCGAAACGATCAGTGCGCCAAGCAGCAATTGGGGCAAGGTGATTCGGTAAAAGCGTTGCATGATTCCTCCTGCGCGGTATGGACGTATTATTTTCATGATCTTGTTGCCGGAAGACCGGCTTTGCAATGGAGAATTTCTCGGTTACCATGTGAGTTATTCTCATATCACTATGCGCCGCCTGCCCCCACTCAACGCCCTGAAAGCGTTTGAAGCTGCCGCGAGACATGAGAGCTTTTCTCGTGCTGCAGTCGAGCTGTGCGTGACGCACGGCGCTATCAGCAAGCAGATCGATCTGCTCGAGCAGCGGCTGGGCATCAAACTCTTCCGCCGCACGCCCGGCGGGGTGGTGCCGACCGAGGCGTGCCGCGCCTATCAGGCCGAGATCGCGACAGCGCTCGATCGCATCGCTGCCGCCACCTCCAGCCTGTCGCAGCGTGAGTATCCGGATTCGTTGAATATCAATGCACCGCCGACTTTCACCATCAAGTGGCTGGTGCCCAGGCTATCGAAGTTTCAGATCAGAAATCCCTCGCTGGAAATCCGTTTGGGCACCAAAAGAGGCGATGCGTCAACCGCGCTGCAGAGCGCGGATATCGTGATACGCCGCGGCCCTGATAATTGGAGAGGGGTGCGCAGCCGTCTGTTTCTCAAAGAGGCGATTACCCCTGTGTGTGCTCCGCGGCTCATGCGGCGCAAGGCATTGAAAACGCCCGCCGATCTGGGGCGCCAGGTATGGCTGTATGCGGACGCGCGCCCCGCCGACTGGAGGACCTGGCTGGAGATGGCGGGGATCGAGGGCGTGACTCCTCTGCGCTCGTTGCGATTCGACCACAGCTCCCTCTGCCTGGAGGCGGCGGCCGACGGCATGGGGATCGCGATGGGACCGTTG
>JAIESJ010000260.1 GCA_019746155.1 Burkholderiales bacterium | reverse complement strand
CACGCCGATCAGATAGCGCCGCCGGTCGAGGATGTCGGCCAGCGCGCCCGCCGGCAGGGCCAGGAAAAAGATCGGCAGCGTGGTCGCCGCCTGTACCAGCGCCACCATCAGCGGGTCGGAGGAAAGCGTGACCATGAGCCAGCCGGCGCCCACTTCATGCATCCAGGTGCCGACATTGGAAACCACGGTGGCAATCCACAGCGCGCGATACAGCGGTCGCCGGAGCGGAGCCCAGGGCGACATGACGGCAGGCGGATCGGGAGCGCGCTGATCAGACATGACAGGGAAGGCCGCCGCGACTGCCCGCGGCGACCGCGCTCAGGTTATCACGGCGCAAGGAAAAATGCGGACGGGATTTTATTTTTTCTCAGCCGCTCTTGCGGTTGTCCAGGCTCAGCGGCCCCGCGCCGAATGCCATCACATAAAGCATGCCGCCCATGATGGTGACATTTTTCATGAAGTGGATCATCTGGCCCTGCGCCTGCGTCGCGTCGACCGCCCAGAAGTTGTGGAAGATGAGCGTCGTCGGGATGATGAACAGGAAAAGCGCCAGCGCCGCGAAACGCGTTTTCCAGCCCGCCATCAGCATCAGGCCGCAACCGAGTTCGATGGCGATCGCGCCCGGCAGCAGCAGTTCGGGAAAAGGCACGCCCTTGCTCGCCATGTATGCCGCCGTTCCCGAAAAACCGTCGATCTTGCCCCAGCCCGATATGACGAACATCAGCGCCAGCAGGATGCGCCCGGCCAACGGCGCGTATTGTTTTGTCAATTCACACAGCTTGTCCATATCCGCTCCTTACTCATGGGAGGATTCGTGCATTTCCACTTCCCGTCCCGCCGGGTTGTCGGCAACGGATTGCCGACTTACTACACGCCATTCGGCGGCGTCCTCAGTAACTGACAGACGCCCCGGTGAACCGCCGTGATCTTTCCGTCCCGGGCGGGTCGTGCTCAGCCGCGGCCGTGCTTGAGTTGTGAAGCGATGGTCGCGACATGTTTGCCCTGAAAGCGGGCAATGGCAAGTTCGTTGGCGGAAGGCTGGCGCGAACCATCGCCGGCCGTGATGGTGGTCGCGCCGTACGGGGTGCCGCCGGTGATATCGTCCATCTTGAGCAGGCGCTGCTCCGAGTACGGCACGCCGACAATGATCATGCCCTGGTGCAGCAGCGTCGAGTGAAAGCTCGTGATCGTCGTTTCCTGCCCGCCGTGCTGGCTGGCGGTGCTGGTAAACACGCTTCCCACTTTGCCGATCAGCGCGCCTTTCATCCACAGCCCGCCGGTCTGGTCGAGAAAATTACGCATCTGCGCCGCCATGTTGCCGAAGCGCGTCGGCGTGCCAAAAATGATGGCATCGGCATCGGCCAGCTGTTCGGGCTGGGCGACGGGGATTTTGGCGAATGCCGCGCGCGCTGCCTTGGCGCCGCTCTTTTCCAGAACATCGTCCGGCGCAAGTTCCGGCACCTGATAAAGCGTCACCTCGGCGTCTTTCACTTCGCGCGCACCCGCGGCGATTTCCTCGGCCATTTTGTAGATGTGGCCGTACATGCTGTAGAACACCACCTGAATCTTCGTTGCCATCATTACCTCCGAAAAAATAAAATTAAACCAACAGAATAGAAAATACCCGCCGGCCTGCCGGCATCCTTCCGGAACTCTCAGTCGAAGCGATACGCGTCCATTCCGATCACGCCATAGGTGTAACCCGAATGGATCCGCTGCGCTGTCGTCCCCGGCGTCGCCGCGCCCATCGCCACGAACAGCGGCAGGAAATGCTCTTCAGTCGGGTGATTGCGCGCCGCGTGCGGCGCGAGCCGGCGGTAGTCAAGCAGGTCGTCGATGCGCTGCGACGTGACCGCCCGCGCTGTCCACTCGTCGAACTCGGTGACCCACTGCGGCGGCGCTGCGTCACGGTCGCGTCCTCTGAACTCATGCAGGTTATGCGTCGAACTGCCGGAGCCGAGGATGAGCACCCCTTCGTCCCGTAACGGCCGCAACGCTGCGCCGATCCGCAGATGATGCGCCGGGCCCAAGTGCGACTGCACCGCAAGCTGCGTGACCGGCACGTCGGCCTCGGGATACATCAGCATCAGCGGCACCCAGGCGCCGTGGTCGAGACCGCGGTCAGGCATGAGTTGCGCGGACATCCCGGCCTCAGACAGCAGCGCTGCAGCCCGTTCCGCAAGTACTGGCGCTCCGGGCGCGGGATAGCGCAGGCGGTACAGCGCTTCGGGAAATCCGTAAAAATCGTGCACGGTCTGCGGTGCCGCCGCGGTGCTCACGGCCAGCCGCATCGTTTCCCAATGCGCGGACACGACAATGACCGCCCGCGGCCGGCCGAGCGCCGTGCCGAGCGTCGACAGAAAATCGCGTGTCGCGCCCGGCTCGACCGGCAAAGTCGGCGCACCGTGCGAAACAAAGAGCGCAGGCCAGGCTACGGCGTTCATGATGACATCTCTTGACCCGGAATCGGTTGAATGATTCACGCCAGATCGAACAGCAGCACTTCGGCGCTATCGGCATTGGCGAGAGTAATTCCGGTTTCGTCGCTGATCTTCACGCCGTCGCCCGCCTGCAGCAATACGCCGTTGACTTTCAGCGCGTCCAGCGCAACATGGCGCTTTTCCCTCATCCTTGCTTGGTGATATCGACTGAACATGTAAGCTCATAATATGAAGCAAATTACATGATTAAAAGCGAAATCTTCTGATACATTAGATCAGTTTTTTTGAACTTAAAAAATGGATTCCCTGCCCGTCGGCTGTTCAGGGCTCCCCGCCGCCCAGCGCCTTGTAAAGCTGGGTGGCGGCGGTAAGCCATGCTCGCCGGGTCTGCACCGTGCCTTGCTGGGCGGAAAAGAGTTCCCGCTGCGCATCCAGCACCTCCAGATAGCTGGAGATACCAGCTTTGTAACGGGCATCCGCCAGGCGCAGGCGTTCGGCTTGGGCCTTTTCCGTTGCCTGCTGGGCCTGCAACTGCCCAGCCAGATAAGTGCGCGCGGCGAGAAGGTCGGCCACTTCGCGGAAGGCTTGCTGGATGGTCTTTTCGTACTCGGCCACGGCGATGACCTTGCGCGCCTCGGCGAGATCCACGCCGGCGGCGGCGCGGCCGGCATCGAACAGGGGCAGGCGTAGCGCCGGCTGGAAGCTCCAGGCGCCGCTGCCCGCATCGAACAGGCCGGAAAGCGCGCTGCTCGCCGTACCCAGGCCGACGGTCAGAGAAATCCTCGGCAGGAAAGCGGCCCGCGCAGCGCCGACGTTGGCGTTGGCAGCAATCAGCTTTTGCTCGGCCGCCAGCACGTCGGGGCGCTTGAGCAGCACTTCCGATGGCACCTCCGCGGCCAGATCGGCTACGATGCCCTGATCCGAAAGGGTGCGTCCGGCGGGCAGGCTGTCCGGCTGCCGGCCGACGAGTAGCGTCAGCGCATTGGCGGCGGCCGCCCACTGGCGTTTGAGGCTTTCGAGTTCCGCGCGGGCGAGCTCCAGGGCGCCGTCCGCCTGCAGGAAGTCGAGGTCGCCGGCCAGCCCCACCTCGCGGCGGCGGGCGACCATCATGCGGGTCTGCTCGCGGGTGCGCACCGTCTCGCGCGCCAGTGCTGCGCGCTCCTCCATTTCCAGAAGGGTCAGGTAGGCGTTGACGACCTCGGACATGAGCGCCAGGCGCAGCGAACGCCGGGCCTGCTCGCTGGCAAGATAGCTGGCCAGCGCCGCCTCGTTGAGGCTTTTCACCCGCCCCCAGAAGTCCAGTTCAAAGGACGGCATGGAAAACCCGACGTCGTAGCGATGGCTGGTGAGCGGGCGTCCCGTGAAGGAAAGGTCGCCCGGCGTGCGCGCCGAGGCGGCGCCGGCTGTGGCATCGACACCGGGCAGCCGGTCGGCGCGGGCGATGCCATAGAGGGCGCGGGCTTCCTCGACCCGGGCCGCGGCAATCTTCATATCCCGGTTGTGTTCGAGAGCCGCGGCGATTAGGGCTTGCAACCGGGGATCGGGAAAGAAGTCGTGCCAGTCGAGTACGGCTGCCTGGCGCGCGCCGTCCACCGGCACGGACGCCGGCCACTGCGCGGGGATGGGCGGTTCGGGCCGCCGGTAGTCGGGCATCGGCGAGCAGCCCGCCAGGGCCGCGCAGAAGACGATGATGGAAGGTTTATGCATGATCGGTTTCCTCGTGTCGACGGGCACGGCCGGGGAAGATTTTCCGCACCACGACGAAAAACACCGGCACCAGGAATATCGCCAGCAATGTCGCCGCGAGCATGCCGCCGATGACGCCGGTGCCAATGGCGTGCCGGCTGTTGGCGCCGGCACCGGTGGAGATGGCGAGCGGCAGCACACCGAGGATGAAGGCAAAGGAAGTCATCAGGATCGGACGGAAGCGCAGGCGGCAGGCTTCGAGAGTGGCTTGGGCGAGCCCCATGCCGCGCTCCTGCAAGCTGCGCGCGAACTCGATGATGAGGATCGCGTTCTTGCTGGAAAGCCCGATGATGGCAATCAGCCCGACCTTGAAATACACGTCGTTGGGCAATCCGCGCAGGGTCACCGCCAGCGCCGCGCCGAAAATGCCCAGCGGCACCACCAGCATCACGGCGAAGGGGACCGACCAGCTTTCATACAACGCGGCCAGCGCGAGGAAAACCACCAGCAGCGACAGCGCAAAAAGAAGGGGCGCCTGGCTGCCGGAGAGTTTTTCCTCGAAGGAAGTGCCGGACCAGGCAAAGCCGAATCCCGACGGCAGTTGCGCGGCCACCGCCTCCATCGCCTGCATGGCCTCGCCGGTGCTATGGCCGGGAGCCGGTCCGCCGGCGATTTTCATGGCGGGCAGACCGTTGTAACGGTCGAGCTTGGGCGAGCCGATGATCCAGCGCGGCGTGACGAGTTCGGCGAGCGGCACCATCTCGCCATTGCGATTGCGCACCGGCAGGCGCAAAAACTTCTCCGGCGTGGTGCGCAGGTCCGCGTCCGCCTGCATCAGCACTTTCAGGATGCGCCCCTGCCGCACGAAGTCGTTGATGTAGGCGACCCCCAGGGTGGATTGCAGGGTTTCGTTGAGGTCGGCGATGGCGACTCCCAGCGTTTCCGCCTTGCGCCGATCGATGTCGAGGAAAAGCTGCGGCCCGGCCTCCTGGCCTTCCGGCCGCACGCCGGCAAGCGTCGGGTTCTGGCTGGCCATTCCCAGCGCCAGGTTGCGCGCCTCCAGCAGTTTTTCGCGACCCAGACCCCCGCGATCCTGCAGGCGGAAGTCGAAGCCGCCGGTGGAAGCGAGCTCGGGGATGGGCGGCGGGTTGATGGCAAAAATCATGGCTTGCTTGATCTGGAAAAACGCCATGTTGGCGCGCCGCACCAGCGCAGTGGCCGATTGATCCGGTCTTTTACGCTCGTCCCACTCCTTCAGCCGCACGAAGGCCAGGGCCGCATTCTGGCCGCGGCCAAAGAAGGAGAAGCCGACCACACCGATGACATGGGCGACTTCCGGTTGCTTGAGGTAATACTGCTCCACCTGGCTGAGCACCTCCACCGTGCGCTCCTGCGAGGCGCCCGGCGGCAATTGCACCATGTTGATGAAATAGCCCTGGTCCTCCTCCGGCAGGAAGCTGCCGGGAAGATGGAGGAACAGCCAGCCCGTGGCGGCAATGATGGCCGCGTAGAGCAGAAGATAGCGCCCGGTTTTTTTCAGCGCTCGGGATACCCAGGACTGATAGCCTTGCGTGGTGCGGGCAAAGACACGATTGAACCAGCCGAAGAAACCGCGGCTGGGCAGTATGTCCTTGCCCGGTTCGTGCCTGAGGAGGGTGGCGCACAGGGCCGGCGTCAGCGTCAGCGCCATCAGCGCCGAGAAGCCCATGGCGAGGATGAGGGTCACGGCGAACTGGCGGTAGATGACGCCCACCGAGCCGCCGAAGAAGATCATGGGTGAAAACACCGCCGACAGCACCAGGGTGATGCCGATGATGGCGTTGAAGATCTGATCCATTGCCTTGCGTGCAGCTTCCCGCGGCGCCAGCCCTTCCTCGCTCATGATGCGCTCGACCGCCTCCACCACCACGATGGCGTCGTCCACCACGATGCCGATCGCGAGCACCATGGCGAACAGGGTGAGCACGTTGATCGAGTAGCCGAAGAGGTAGAGCCCGGCCACCGCGCCGGTAAGCGCCACCGGCACGACGATGGTGGGAATGAGCGTGGCGCGGAAATTCCCCAGAAACAAATACATCACCAGGAACACCAGGAACACCGCCTCGACGAGCGTTATCAGCACTTCCTTGATCGAAATGTCGACGAAGCGGGAGGTGTCGTAGGGCACGTCCCAGGCCACGCCCTTGGGAAAGTAGCGCGCCATCTCATCCATTCTGGCGCGCACCGCCTTGACGACGTCCAGCGCGTTGCCGTCGGGTGCGACGCGGATGGCGATGGCTGCATTCGGCTGGCCGTCCAGACGCGCAAAGATGTTGTAGTTTTCGGAGCCCAGCTCCACCCGCGCGACGTCTTTCACCCGCACGGCGGAGCCGTCCGGCAGGGTGCGCACCAGGATGTCGCCGAATTCCTCGGGGGTGGAGAGCCGGCTGCGCGTGACGATGACGGCATTCAATTGCTGGCCAGCTGCGGCGGGGGCCTGGCCCAGCTCGCCCGTGGCAAGCTCGACGTTCTGGGCGCGTACCGCGCGGGTCACGTCGGCGGGCGAGAGTTTGTAGGCATGAAGTTTTTCCGGCTTGAGCCACAGGCGCATCGAATACTCGGTGCCAAACAGTATGGCTTCGCCCACGCCTTTCACGCGCCTGAGCGGGTCGAGCACGTTGGCGGCGGCGAAGCTGCCGAGATCGACGGCCTGCAGGCTGCGGTCCGGAGAGTAAAGCGAAACGAACATCACGTAGTTGCGCGACGGC
>JAIESJ010000052.1 GCA_019746155.1 Burkholderiales bacterium | reverse complement strand
GTAAAATTAGTGCTTTTCATTTCAGGAGTTGGTCGAACCCAAGTCCGACAAACTCCTCATCCCCCACTCCTCACGCTTATGAACGACGACCAGCTATTGCGCTACAGCCGCCACATCCTGCTGCCGCAAATCGGCATCGAAGGCCAGGAAAAATTCCTGAATTCGCATGCCCTCATCATCGGCGCGGGGGGGCTGGGGTCGCCCATCGCGCTCTATCTTGCGTCGGCAGGAATGGGCCGCATCACGATCTGCGACGATGACGAGGTCGATCTCACCAATCTGCAGCGCCAGATCGTGCATCGCACCGAATCCATCGGCAAAAAGAAAGTCGAGTCCGCCCAGGCGACGCTCGCGGCGATCAATCCCGAAATCACCGTCGTCGCGCTGGCCGAGCGGGTCAAAGGCGAGCGGCTGGAAGCGCTGGCGGCGGAGGCCGACGTAGTGCTCGACGGCAGCGACAACTTCGCCACCCGCCACGCCGTCAACCGCGCCTGCGTCAGGCTGCGCAAGCCGCTGGTGTCGGGCGCCGGCGTGCGCTTCGACGGGCAGCTCGCGGTGTTCGACATGCGCAGCCGGGAGTCCCCGTGCTACCACTGCCTGTTTCCCGAGCACGGCGAGAACGAGGACGTGCGCTGCGCGGTGATGGGGGTATTCGCGCCGCTGGTGGGCATCATCGGCTCCCTCCAGGCAGCGGAAGCGCTGAAGCTGGTGGCCGGCGCCGGGGAATCGCTGGCGGGACGGCTGCTGCTGATCGATGCGCTGACGATGCAGATCCGCACCATCAGGCTGCGGAAAGACCCCGCGTGCCCGGTGTGCGGGCCATCGGCCGCCGGAAGTTTAACGTCTAAAGTTTAAGGTCTAAAGTTTTGAAGCAACTTTAGACTTGTAACCTTAGACGGGCTGTCCCGTTTCAGGTCATATCGAGCGAGCCGGAACCGGAGGCAGTGGCTCCGGCAGCCGCCGGCCGCAGCGCCGAGAGCATCTGCTCGATATCGCGCGCAAGCTGCGCGATATCGGGGCCAACGCGCCCCTGGCATTGCAGCAGCACGCGGGCCGGCAGATCGGCCAGCGTCGCCACGTGGCTGGTATTGCGCAGCTTCGCCGCACTCTGCAGCACCGGCGACAGATGCGTCATCCTGAAGCCCGGCCGGGCGCTTTCCACGGCATCGATGACCGCCTGCTGCGCGCGGGCGATGCCGACCAGAAGCTCGGCGAGCTGTTGCGTCGTGAGATTTTCCATTCGTCATCTCCAAGCGTCAAATGATTCTCCGGCGACCATTCTGTCCGGAACCAACGTCACTGGCATGGCGTTCTTTTCACCCCGTTCCTTAGTGCTTTTCATTTCAGGAGTTGGTCGAACCCAAGTCCGACAAACTCCTAGGCAATCACGCCTTCCATCAACTGGCGCCATTGCTTTGCCCACAGCTCCACCGGGTCGCGCCTGAAGCCGCTTTTAGCGAACTGGTGCCAGCGGCCGGTCACAAAGCTCATCAGCATGTTGGCCTGCGCCGCGACGTCGGCGTCGGCGGCGATTTCCCGCTGCGTCACGCCGAAGCGCAAGGCCTGCTTCAATGCCGCCTCGAGCCGGTCGTGCAACTGGTTGATGCGCACCTGCAACCGCACGTCCTCGTTGACCAGCGCATCGCCGATCAGCACGCGCGTCATGCCGCGGTTTTTCTGCGCAAACCCGAGCAGCACCGCGATCATCGCCTCGGCCTGGCGCACGCCGCTTTTTTCGTCGCTGCTGATTTTATTGATGAGCGCAAACAGGGTCTGCTCGATGAAGTCGATCAAGCCCTCGAACATTTGGGCCTTGCCGCTGAAGTGGCGGTAGAGCGCGGCCTCCGAGACGTCGAGCCTTGCGGCCAGCGCCGCGGTGGTGATTTTTTCCGCCGCAGGGTCTTCCAGCATCTGCGCCAGCGTCTGCAGGATCTGCGCCTTTCTCTCCCCTGTTTTCACAGCCATTTTGGTCCTTATTTCAAGCAATCCAGCACGCGCGGCAACTGCGCCAGGCTGGTGATGTTCAAATCGACATGGCCCGGCGTCCTTGCGGTCTTTGTCACCCACACGGTCTTCATGCCCAGCCGCTTGGCCGTCTTCAGATTATCGGCCGTGTCTTCGACCATGATACAACGCTGCGGCCGCAGGCGGTTAGCGCGGCATAACCTCAGGAAGCCGTAACTGTCCGGCTTGGGCCGGTAACGCGTGCGCTCGATGGAAAACACGTCGTCGAACAGATCGGCGATCGCGAGCGCCCGCAATACCGCGCGTGAATAGTGCACCGGCGCGTTCGAGAACACGAACTTCCTGCCGGGCAGGCGCCTGAGTGTTGCGCGCAGCTGCGGCTCGCGTACCAGCATGCGCCCAAGGTCCGGAAACTGGTGCGTGTTCCACAGAAAATGCAGGGGGTCGGTATCGTGGTGGCGCATGAGCCCCAGCAGGGTTGCGCCATAGCGCTGCCAGTAGTGGCGCCGCAATTCGCCGGCCGCAGCCTCGTCCAGCCCGAGGTGCGTCTGCAGATACGCGGTCATCGCGCGGTTGATGTGCGGAAAAATATGCGGGGTCGCGTTGTGCAGGGTATTGTCCAGATCGAAAATCCAGCACTTCGTCCATGCCATCGCTTATCCCGCCTGCAAGTTACGGAAGTGTTGTGGTTCGGGCATACCGAGGGCACCGCCGGATAGCACCCCGGCGGGAAGGGATTCCCGCCCTACGGCCCGCGCATTATTTCATGGCCGTACTGGCCTATGCCGCAACAAGCCGTCCGCGGCACGGCTGCACCTCAATGCCGGCGTATCAGGGTACCGACACCCTCGTCGGTCAGGATTTCGAGCAGCAGTGCGTGCTCGACGCGGCCGTCGATGATGTGGCAGGTGTTGACGCCGTTCTTCACCGCCTCGAGCGCGGAACCGATTTTCGGCAGCATGCCGCCCGAAATCGTGCCGTCGGCGAACAACTCGTCGACCCTGCGTGCAGTGAGCCCGGTCAGCAGATTGCCGTTTTTGTCGAGCACGCCGGGCGTGTTGGTCAGCACGATCAGCTTCTCGGCCCTGAGGATTTCCGCCACCTTGCCCGCCACCAGATCGGCGTTGATGTTGTACGACTCGCCGTTCGCGCCGACGCCTACCGGGGCAATCACCGGAATGAAGCTCCGGGTATGCAGAAGGTTGACGATTTCCGGGTCGATGCTTTCGACCTCGCCGACCTGGCCGATGTCGAGCAGCTCCTCGCTGTCACCGCTGCCGCGCACCCTGAGCTTGCGGGCACGGATAAAATTGCCGTCCTTGCCGGTGAGCCCGACGGCGCGGCCGCCGTGGCGGTTGATGAGATTGACGATGTCCTTGTTGACCTGGCCGCCCAGCACCATCTCCACCACGTCCATGGTTTCGGCGTCGGTCACGCGCATGCCCTGGATGAATTCGCCTTTCTTGCCGACGCGCTTCAGGAGTTCGTCGATCTGCGGCCCGCCGCCGTGCACGATCACCGGGTTCATGCCGACGACCTTGAGCAGCACCACGTCGCGCGCGAACCCCTCTTTGAGCTTCGCGTCGGTCATCGCGTTGCCGCCGTATTTGACGACTATGGTCTTGCCGTGGAAACGCTGGATATAAGGCAGTGCTTCAGCGAGGATCTTGGCTTTGGCAGCGGCGGTGGTGGCGGTGAGCGACATCGGCGGGGATGGGGTTGTTTGCAGGCCCGCCTATTTTACATGAGCCCCAGGAGTTTGTCGGACTTAGCCCCGACAAACTCCTAATGCAAAACCGGCACCAGGAAAAAACGCAAAAGAGGATGACGGATATGAGAACTCATCCCTTGCCTGCCGTTGCCGGCGGCTTACTGAATCGTGATGCGCTTGGCGCTGTCCGCCGCTTTTTTCGGCAGCGTGAGTTCGAGCACGCCGTCAGCGTACCTGGCGTTGGCGCCCGACTCGTCGATCGGCTGGCCGAGCGAAAAGGCGCGATAAACCTTGCCGTAGTAGCGCTCGGAGCGCAGCACGCGTTCGCCGTCTTTCACGTCCTTCCCGTTCTTCACCTCGGCGCTGATCGCAACCTGATCGCCGTCGATCGTGATGTCGATGTCATCTTTTTTCACGCCCGGAATTTCCGCGCGCAGGGTGTAGGCGCCATCGCTTTCGGTGACGTCAACCCGGAACTGCGCCGGGGCGACCGGGCCCTCGAAGCTGACCGGGCGCACAAAAAAACCGCGAAACAGTTCATCAAGCGCATCATTGAACGAATTGAAGCGGGTGATGTTTGCCATTTTCATCTCCTTAAACCGGTTTGGCGTTAAACGCCGACAGCCTGAATATAGGAGCCGATCCGGGCTTTTCAAGAGCACGGCGCGGCAGGCGGCCTCTTGCGCATCGCGCCGGAAATCTCTAGATTGATGATTTATCTGAAATTCTGAATCCGTTCTCGATGGCTGCCCCCAACCCCAATAATGACCACGCTGCCATCCCCGGCGACACCGGTCTGGAGCAGTTCCGCAGCTATCTGCTGCGCTATGCACTGCTGCAATTGCGCGACCAGACTGCGGCGGAAGACGTGGTGCAGGAAACCCTGCTCGCCGCCATCGAGGGCAGGGCCGGATTCTCCGGCAAGTCCTCCGTCAGGACCTGGCTTACCGGCATACTCAAGCACAAGATCGTCGACCGGGTGCGGCGCGCCGCACGCGAGCAGCCGCTTGCCGGAAACGATGCCGAGGCCGAGCGCAGCGATGCGGAACTCGTCGACGCCCTGTTTGCCGGGAACGGCCACTGGAATCAGCCTCCGGCAAGCTGGGGCAATCCCGAACTGTCGTTCGAAAACAAGAAATTCTGGGAGGCCTTCGAGGCGTGCGCCCGGCTGATGCCCGCGAAAACCGCGCGCGTATTCGTCCTGCGCGAAGTCATGGAACTCACGACCGAGGAGATCTGTAAGGAACTGGACATCACCTCGACCCATTGCTGGGTAATGTTGCACCGGGCCAGGCTCAGTCTCAGGGAATGCCTGGATTTGCAGTGGTTCGGAAAATCCCGATGAAAATCCTCACGAACTGCAAGGAAGTCTCGGAACTGCTGTCCCAGGCCCAGGATCGTCCGCTGGGCCTGGGGGAAAAATTCGGGCTCAACCTGCACCTGATGATGTGCAACGGCTGCCGCAACTTCGGCAAACAGCTCGATTTCATCCGGGCCGCGATGAAGCGCTATCTCGAGCGCGGCGTCAGCGGCCGCTGACGTTCGTTCAATGGTGGCTGTGCCCCGGAGCCCCGCCCACAGCCCTTACCTCCGCCTCGACCTTCACGGTCGATTGCGCCCCGCCGGCCTCCTGAATCGTCAGCGTCAGCGGCACCTTGTCGCCTTCCTTGAGTGGCTGTTTGATATCGAGCAGCATGACATGCAGGCCGCCGGGCGCGAGCTTCACCATCTTCTGTGCCGGCAAATCGATTTTCTGGGCCGACCGCATCCGCATCACGCCGGCGTCCATGCTCATGTTGTGCAGTTCGGCCTTCCCCGCCAGCGGGCTTGCCACGGCAATCAGAAAGGCATCGGCATCGCTGACGAGTTCCATATAGGCCCCCGCCGTTTTCTGCCCTGGCGCGGTGGCCCGCGCCCACGCATTCCTGACGCTTACCGTTTCCGCGGCAAGCCCCGTGAGCGGTATTGCGGGCGCCGTGATCAGCGCGCAGAGCAGAATAGCGGTACATGATTTGCGAATGAACTTCACCAGTCGGCTCCTGTCACTAGAACGAATAAACAGAAAGCGTGCATTGTTTCAGTTCCACCGCACCGGCGCAAGCGCGTGTTGTTATAATCAAACTTTTTCCGATGGTCATGCGACTGATTATTGCCCTGGTAGTCCTGCTGTTGCCTCAATCGCCGTTCGCGCAACAAGCCGCAACCCCGGTTCCCGCCCCGCCGCCGATTGCAGCCAAGGCTTATCTGCTGCTCGATTTCAACAGCGGGCAGCCGCTGGCGAGCCAGAACCCGGATGAGCGCGTCGAGCCGGCGTCGCTCACCAAGCTGATGACCGCCTATCTCACGTTCTCCGCGCTCAGGCAAAAAACGATCCGGCCCGATCAAACGGTGGCGGTTTCCGAGCGCGCGTGGCGCGCCGAAGGCTCGCGCATGTTTATCGAGCCCAGGAAACCGGTCACGGTCGACGAGCTGCTCCGCGGCATGATCGTGCAGTCGGGCAATGATGCCTGCATCGCCCTTGCCGAAGCGATTGCCGGCAGCGAAGATGTGTTCGCGCAGATGATGAACCGCGAAGCGCAGCGGCTGGGCATGAAGAACACCCATTTCATGAATTCGACGGGGTTGCCGCATCCGCAGCATTACTCGACGGCTCATGATCTCGCGCTGCTGGCGGCCGCGATCATCCGCGACTTTCCCGAGTATTACCCGCTGTATTCGCTCAAGGAGTTCCGCTACAACAACATCACGCAGGCCAACCGCAACCGCCTGCTATGGCTGGATGCCACGGTGGACGGCATGAAAACCGGTTATACGGAGAACGCCGGTTACTGCCTGATCACCTCGGCGAAGCGCGGGGGACAGCGCCTGCTCTCGGTCGTGCTCGGCGCCGCCTCCGAATCGGCGCGCGCCACCGAAAGCCAGAAGCTGCTCAATTACGGCTTCCAGTTCTACGACAGCGTGCGGCTCTATGAAAAAAACCAGCCGGTCGTTACACTGCAAGTCTGGAAAGGCAGCGGCAACAGCGTCAGGGCCGGTTTCGCGGACGACCTCTACCTCAGCCTGCCCAGGGGCCAGGCCGACAAACTCAACGCAAGCGTGGAAAGCCTGCAACCGCTGCTGGCGCCGATCAGCGCCGGGCAGAAAGTGGGCGTCATGAAGCTGACGT
>JAIESJ010000166.1 GCA_019746155.1 Burkholderiales bacterium | reverse complement strand
GTACTCCCGGGCTTCATGATCTTCATCACCTCAATGTGCTTTAACCTGATCAGCGATGGGTTGCGCAGCGCCATGGACGTGCGTTTCTGACATGGATACCGTCGTCCCCAGCCCGCAACCGGAACGCAACATGCCGCTGCTGATGGTGCGCAACCTGCGCAAGTATTTCGTCGTCAAGTCGGAGCGCCTGCTCGGCCCGCCCCTGATGGTGCAGGCGGTCGACGATGTGAGTTTCACGATTAATGAGGGCGATACGCTCGGCATCGTCGGCGAATCGGGCTGCGGCAAATCCACCACCGCGCGGCTGCTGATGCACCTCATTCCGCCCGACGACGGCGAAGTCCAGCTCAATGGCAAGCGGCTGGGAGGCCCGGACGGGCTTACACTGCGCGATCTGCGGCGGCAAATGCAGATGGTGTTCCAGGATTCGTACGCGTCGCTCAACCCAAGGCTATCGGCCCAGGACAGCATTGCCTTCGGACCGCGCGCGCACGGCATGGCGCCCCAGAAAGCGACCGGCAAGGCGCGCGAGCTGCTGGCGCTGGTCGGGTTGGAGCCCAGCCAGTTCGGGCGGCGTTACCCGCACGAACTCTCCGGAGGCCAGCGCCAACGCGTCAATATCGCACGCGCGCTCGCGCTTGATCCCCGGCTGGTGATTTTCGACGAGGCCGTTTCCGCGCTCGACAAATCAGTCGAGGCGCAGGTGCTTAACCTGCTGATGGATCTCAAGAAAAATCTGCAGCTCACATATCTTTTCATATCGCACGACCTGAACGTCGTGCAGTACGTGAGCGAGCGGGTGCTGGTCATGTATCTTGGCAAGGTGGTCGAACTCGGCCCGGTCGATAACATCTATCACCGCCCGCAGCATCCCTACACCCGGGCGCTGCTCGCCTCGCGCCCGACGATGAATCCCGACGTCAAGATAGAACAGTCGCCGCTCACCGGTGATCCGCCCAACCCGATCAATCCGCCTTCGGGTTGCCGCTTCCGCACACGCTGCACGTTCGCCGAAAGCGTGTGCGAACGGAGGGAGCCTGCGCTTGTTCCCGGCGATTCGGCAGCCGGCCACCTGGTGGCATGCCATATGCTGGACCGGAACTCCGGACATAGCAAGGCCGTGAACCGCTAAACCGAGGCGTTTGAACAGCGCTCGGCATTTGCGCCCACCGCTACCGCAGAGCAGGAAGGAGGCCGCGTGAAGCAAATTCATGTCGCAAAACACGCCGTTGAGGCGCATCTTGTCAGGGGGTTTCTCGAATCCCAGGGCATCCGGGCCGTGGTGCGCGGGGAAATGCTGACGAGCGGCTGGGGTGAGCTGCCGGCCGACGTCTGTTCGGTGTGGATCGCCGACGACGCCCAGTTCGACCAGGCCAGCAAGCTGCTGGTCGCTTTTCTCAAAGGCACGCTCGCGCGCGAACTTGGCGCCCGCAGCTGGCAATGCCCGGGATGCAACGAAGTGCTTGAAGGCCAGTTCACCGCGTGCTGGAACTGCGGCGCGCGCCGGCCTGCCAACACGTAACAAAATAATTCCCTCCCTTTCAAGCGGAGGCACGCCGGAACGTGGAGCAGGAGCCCCGGTTTCCGGGGATGCGACCGTGAAGGCGGGCATAAGCACGCAGATCCCGGCGCGCGACATCCCGCTGCGGGGTCGCATCCATCGGCCAAGGCCGACGGAACCTGCTCCGCCCTCCGCGGGCGCAGGGTGGGAATGGGTTTGGAATTCGGCTCACACCACCCCCATCCTGGCCTTCTCCCTGAAGAGGAAGGTATTTCTACTCAACCGGCAATCGACTTCATGAGCTTGTAGAGCGCGGCCTTAGCTTCGAAGCCCACGCCCGGCACCTCTGGCATGCCGACATAGCCCTGCTCCACCGGCGTGCCGTCGGCGAAGCCGCCGAACGGCTGGAACACGTCGGGATAGGACTCGTTGCCGCCCAGCCCCAGCCCGGCGGCGATATTGAGCGACATCTGGTGTCCGCCGTGCGGGATGCAGCGGCGCGGCGACCAGCCGTTTTCTTTCAGCATCGCCAGCGTGCGCAGGTATTCGACCAGTCCGTACGACAGCGCGCAATCGAACTGCAACCAGTCGCGATCGGCGCGCATGCCGCCGTAGCGGATCAGGTTGCGCGCATCCTGCATCGAGAACAGGTTCTCGCCGGTCGCCATCGGCCCTTCGTAATGATTAGCGAGCTCGGCCTGTAATGCGAAATCGAGCGGATCGCCCGCTTCCTCGTACCAGAACAGGCCATAGGGCGCGAGCGC
Organism: Burkholderiales bacterium; assembly: GCA_019746155.1. Lineage (GTDB taxonomy): Bacteria > Pseudomonadota > Gammaproteobacteria > Burkholderiales > SG8-41 > CAKKQX01. The sequence goes on along the minus strand of JAIESJ010000166.1, from coordinate 4,402 downwards.
TTGCGCATATTCGACCGCGGTCTTGAGATCGAAGCGGCCGTTGGCGTCGACCGCCAGCTTGTCAGCCGAGCCGACGATCCTGATCACGGCTTCGATGCGCTTCAAGTCGTCGCTCAGGGATTCGCCGCCGATTTTCATCTTGACCACCGAGTAGCCGAGATCGAGATACTTTTTCATCTCGTCCTGCAGCGCCGTGAGGTTCTTGCCCGGATAGTAATAGCCGCCCGCGGCGTAGACGAACACCTTGTCGTCGGCTTTTCCGTCGCGATAACGATCGGCCAGCAGCCGGTAGAGCGGCTTGCCTTCGATCTTGGCCACCGCGTCCCATACCGCCATGTCGATCACGCCGACCGCGACCGAACGCTCGCCATGGCCGCCCGGCTTTTCATTCGCCATCATGCAGGCCCAGATCTTGTGCGGATCGAGGTTGGTGCCCGCATCATCGAGCAGCGATTGCGGATCGGCCTGCATGATGCGCGGAATGAAGCGCTCGGCCAGCAGGCCCGCCTGCGCGTAGCGGCCGTTGGAATTGAAACCGTAGCCGACGACGCGCCTGCCGTTTCTTTTGACGTCGGTGACGACGGCCACCACGCTCGCCGTCATTCTGGAAAAATCGATATACGCGTTGCGGATCGCCGAGGCGATGGGAATGGCTGCGGAATGAATGGCAGTGATTTTCATCTGGGTGAAGTTGTAAAATACCGGACGCGCGGTGTCTCAACTCATCTGTTCGCGGCTGCCGCCGCAACTTTGTGTTTCTTTCCTTATTCGCCCCCGAAGAAGCTGTCCACGCCCGTCTCGTCGCGCAGGCGCCAGACGCGCGCGATGATGCGCTGCATTTCGGCAGCGTCGGCACCGCCGGCGTAAGCCGCAAGCCGCAGCGCCTTGTCTTCGAGTTCGGCGCGCGTGAGCGTGTTGTCGGGGTCACCCTTGGGCGAGCTGATGCGGCATTCGAGTTCCCGGCCGTCGCGCGTCTTCACTGTCACGCGTCCCATCCAGCGCCGCGGATAGGCGCGGTCGATCTCGGGATCGAGCACCATGCGCACGCGGTCGTGGAATGATCGTATCTCTTTGTTTTTTAATGAATTTTCTGTAAAGTCTGCGAGGCTCGCACGGCCCAGCAGCGCGATCAGCGCCAGCACGAAGCCCATCGAGAACTTGGACTGGTGGATGGTCTGCGGATCGGTCACCGGCCCCAGCACGTCGAGCGCGCCCTGGTGCACATGCGCGGTGACCGAAACGATGTCGTCGGCCTTAAGCCCGTGCGCGCGCATGAGTTCGAGCAGCGCGTCGGCCGCGGGATGGGTGTGACGGCACGAGGCGTGGAACTTGAACGAGGTTTCGGTGAGCGCCCAGCGCGTGCCGAGCCCGTCGGTCAGCCACTTCGCGTCGGCGTCGCTCGACATTCCTGATGCAAGTCCTTGTTTTCCTTCAAGAATTCTTTTTGCGCCGGTGAAGCCGTCGCGCGCGAGGTACGCCGCCATCAGACCGTCGGCGGCGGCCTTCGCCGTATGCAGTTGCTTGGAATCCGCGGCGTCGCGCAGGAATTCCCACAGCCCCGCCGCCATGGTGCCGGCCGAACCCAGCGCGTGCTGCATCCGCCTCGCATCGAGCTTGAGCACATGCGCGACGCCCGCCGCGGCCGCGAGCTTGCCGGCGGTGCCGGTGGTGTGGAATACCTTGTAGTGCGAGCGGCCGAGAAACTCGCCGACGCGCACCCCGCATTCGTAGCCCGCGACTGCCGCCGCAATCAGATCCCTGCCCGATGCGCCGCTATCCTGGGCCGCGGCGAGCACTGCCGGGAACACCACGGTGCCGGGATGCAGCACCGAGCTATTGTGCAAATCGTCCTGCTCGACGAAGTGCGACGCCGCGCCGTTGACCAGCGCCGCGAAGAACGGTGAAGTGCGTTTGCGCGAAGTCAGGATCTCCGCGGGGCCCTCGGCCGGTCCCATCGCAGTCGCAAACCGTTCCATGATGGCGACGGGACGTGCGCCCTTGCCAGCGAGCGCGGATGCGAACCAGTCGAGAAACAGCTCCTCGGTGCGTGCGACCACCGCTTCGGGCAGCGATGCGTAGCGGATCGAGGACAGAAATTCGCACAGCGCCTGCGTCGGGGCCGCCGCCGAGGCGGAAGCAACGGATTTTTTGGCCGGCATCTGCATATCGAACCTCGCTCAGTTTCGTGTCATTTTACATCCGGCCGGGAACCCGCCGGAAAAAAACGCCTCCTCCCCACCGGGGAAAAGGGCTTCACACCACGGCGCCCGTCCTGAGTGCCGCGATTTCAGCGCTGCTGTAGCCGAGATCGGCGAGAATGCGCTCGGTGTGCTCGCCGACCGCGGGCACCGGATCGAAACGTGCCTCGAAACCGGAAAATGTCGCGGGCGGCAGCGGCGCGGGAATCGCGCCCGCCGGCGTGCCGACTTCGCGCCAGCGGCCTCTCGCCCGAAGCTGCGGGTGGTTCCACACTTCCTCGAGCGTGTTCATGCGGCCGTTGGCGATGCCCGCGGCGTCGAGTTTTGCCAGCACCTCGTCGGCGGTCATCGACGCAAAAACCTTTTCGATCAGCGCCACCACTTCGGCACGCCGCTCATTGCGCTTGGTGTTGTTGTCGTAGCGCGGGTCCCTGGCGAGCTGCGGCTCACCCAGCACCTGGTCGCAGAACACCGCCCATTCGCGCTCGTTCTGGATGCCCAGCATCACGCTCGCGCCGTCGCCGGTGCGGAACCTGCCGTACGGCACGATGGTCGCGTGGTCAGGCCCGCTGCGGCGCGGCGCCTGGCCGCCGAAATGCGTGTAATACAGCGGATGCATCATCCACTCCACCATCGCCTCGAACATGGTGATCTCGATGCGCGTGCCTTTGCCGGTGCGGCTGCGCTGGTAAAGCGCGCCGAGGATCGCGGCGTAAGCGTGCAGCCCGGTGCCGATGTCGGTGATCGAAATCCCTACCTTGGCCGGCGATTCCGGCGAACCGGTGAGCGACACCACGCCCGCCTCGCTCTGCACCAGCAGGTCGTAGGCTTTCTTGTACGCATAAGGTCCGCTGTCGCCGTAGCCGGAAATGTCGCACACGATCAATCGCGGATGCTTTCCCAGCAATTCCTCGGCGCCCAGTCCCAGGCGCTTGGCCGCGCCCGGCGCGAGGTTCTGGATGAAGACATCGGCCTTGCCGATCAGCCGCGAAAGAATTTCCTTCGCCTGCGGCCGCTTGACGTCGAGCGTCAGGCTTTCCTTGGAGCGGTTGAGCCACACGAAATACGCCGACTGGCCTTTGACCGTCTGGTCGTAGCCGCGCGCGAAATCACCTTCGCCGGGACGCTCGATCTTGATCACGCGCGCGCCCATGTCGGCGAGCTGGCGCGAGCAGAAAGGCGCGGCGACGGCCTGTTCGAGGGAAACGACGGTGATACCGGAGAGGGGGAGCTTCATACCGTTACGGGACAAAAAATGGTGGGTTGGATGAACAGTAGCACTGAAGTCATTCCGGCGCAGCGTGCTGCTCGAGTTCCGAGCGGCCCAGCCAGTAACAGGCCAGCGCGGCGGGCAGCTTCAGCGCCAGCGATCCGCCGGCGGCCACCGGCAGCGGCAGCACGCCGAAATCGCGGATGTCCTTGGTAATCACGTAAGCGCGGGACACCTTGCGGGCCTCGCAAAATTCGGTAAGCCCCTTGAGTGCGCCGGCGCCGGTGTCCGTGGCGCGATACTTGACCTCGAAAGGCGTGAGACGGTCGCCGGCATCGGCGATGACATCGACCTCGTGCCCCTTGCGGCCGCGCCAGTACGAAAATCCGATGCTGCGGCGATAGTAGCGCATGTAGACATGCTTGAAAAATGCGGACTCCACGGCATGGCCCAGCGCGGTTTCGTCCTCCAGCAGCGTCTTGCCTTTCAGCAGCACGCTGGGGCCGATCGCGGGATCGGCCAGATACACCTTGGGCCGGCCGCGCAGCACCTCCTTGCCGTAGCCGAACGGCATCAGGCGGTAAATGAGATGGGTGGCTTCCAGCAAATCGATGAAGTTCGCCACCGTGGGCCGCTTCAGAGCGAGGTTCTTGCACAGGTCCACCAGGTCGAGCAGCCCGCCGTCGTGCAGGCACAGATAAAGGAACACCTGCTCCAGTTCGATCACCCGGCGCACCCCGAAAAGCGCGGTCATGTCGCGCTTGAGCACCTTGTCGACGATGTCCTCGCGCAGCAGCTTCTGCGCCGTGGTCAAGCTGTCGACCAGCGCGCCCTGCGGAAACCCGCCGCGCAGCAGGTACTCGTGGAACAGGCCGGTGATCGGCCGCGCGGCCTCGGCCACGCGCGTGAACGCCGGCGACGGCCAGTCGAACAACTGCGCCAGCGACCCCACTTCGGGCAGCGGCGGCGGATCGATCCGCCGCAACTGCAGATA
>JAIESJ010000156.1 GCA_019746155.1 Burkholderiales bacterium | reverse complement strand
CACCGGCCCTGTCATCGGCACCGGCGCGGCCGCGGGCAGCGCGCGTCCTTCACCATCGCCCGAACGCACGGCCTTGCCGGAGCCCGTAACCGATAAGCAGGCGCCACCGGCAGATCATGAGGCAAATTTTGCCGCTGGCGGCAAAACCTTGTCGTTCCCTGCCGCTGCCGGCGACGAGATGCCGCATCCCGGCAGCGCCGAGGCCACGCGGCCCCGGAGCACCGATACCGCGCCGCCCATCCAAACCAATGTGCTGGCGAATGTGTTGACGACAATGCCCGGACACTCCCCTGCCCCTGTCGGGTCGACCCCCGGTCAGGAATTGAAGCTCGTCCCCCACGTCGGCGCAAAGGGATGGGACGACGCGTTGGCGCAGAAAGTCGTATGGCTGGTCAGCGAGCGCCAGCAAGTGGCGGAGCTGCATCTGAATCCGCCCCATTTAGGCCCGCTGGAAGTCAGGGTGAGCGTCGCGCCGGATCAGAATGGCATCGCCAATGCGCAATTCGCCTCGCCGCATGCTGCGGTGCGTGAGGCCATCGAAGCCGCAATGCCGCGGCTGCGCGAAATATTGGCCGAAAGCGGTATTACGCTGGGAAACACCACCGTAGGCAATGACTCGTTCCGGCAGCAGCAAGGCTTCACCCCGGCCGATGGCGCACCCGCGCCCCGGCACGAGGCAGGAAGCGCCGGCGCCTCTTCTCGTGTCAGCACGATCGTCGCCGTTGCGCCCAATACACGCAACGGCCTGGTCGACATTTTCGCGTAACTCCCATCCCGGTCGGCGGGTAAGCGCGCGTCATCCCTCCAGCGCAAAAGTACGAGATGACGGCCTTTAGGCTTTCTGTTCCCGAAATCGCGGCGCACCGATTGCCGACATAATCCGCAAAAAACCAGGAAACGGAGTAGTCATGGCCAAAGCACCACCCAAACAGAAAGCGCCGGCTGAACAACCGAGCGAGCCCAAACCCAAATGGAAAAAGCGCCGCTGGCTGACAATCCTTCTGCTGTTCACGGTGCTCGCCGGGGGTGGCGCAGGCGCGCGGTTTTTCCTGCAAGAAAATGATGCCGCCCAAGCCGAGGCATCGAAGAAGAAGGAAAAGCCGCCGGTGTTTCTCAGCCTTGAATCCTTCACCGTAAACCTGCAACCGGAGGCCGGCGATCAGTACCTGCAGGTGGGACTCGTGCTCAAGGTGAAGGACAATGCGACGGTCGAAGCTGTCAAGCGTCAAATGCCGGAAATCCGCAACCGGTTGCTGCTGTTGTTGTCGAGCAAACGCGCTTCGGAGATATCCACGGTCGCAGGCAAGCAGAAATTAAGCGGAGAAATCCTGGCGGAAGTCAAACAGCCCTTCTCGCCTGAAATCCAGCAGCAGGTTGTGGATGTGTTCTTCACCTCTTTCGTCATTCAGTGATCTGCAATGGGCAAGGAGTTTCTGTCTCAGGACGAGGTCGACGCACTACTGCGCGGCGTCACCGGCGAGAGCGAGGACAAGAAGGATGAACAGGATCCCAGCGGAATCCGTCCGTACAACCTTGCGACCCAGGAACGCATCGTGCGCGGGCGCATGCCGACGCTCGAAATCATCAACGAGCGCTTCGCGCGCCTGCTGCGCATCGGGATATTCAATTTCATGCGACGCACCGCCGAGATTTCGGTAAGTCCGGTTCGGGTCGTCAAGTACAGCGAATTCATCCGCAACCTGGTGGTGCCGACCAATCTCAACCTGGTGCAGGCCAAGCCGCTGCGCGGTACCGCCCTGTTCATCTTCGACCCCAATCTGGTATTTCTGATAATAGACAACCTGTTCGGTGGCGACGGCCGATTCCATAACCGGGTGGAAGGCCGTGATTTCACGCCTACAGAGCAGCGCATCATTCAACGCATGCTCAACGTGGTATTCGAGGACTACGAAAAAGCCTGGAAACCGGTATATCCGATTAAATTCGAGTATGTGCGCTCCGAGATGAACACTCAGTTCGCAAATATCGCCACCCCCAACGAGGTCGTGGTGACCACGACGTTCAGCATCGAGCTCGGGGCTTCCGGCGGCGAATTTCATTTATGCATGCCGTACGCAATGATCGAGCCGATCCGCGACCTGCTGTACAGCAGCCTTCAGGGCGATCATCTGGAAGTGGACAAGCGCTGGGTGAGACTGCTCTCCAAGCAGATAAAGAGCGCGGAAGTAGAGCTGGTCGCCAACCTCGGACGCAAGCCTGTGACACTGAACCAGATTCTGAAAATGAAGGTCGGCGACATCATTGCAATCGACATTCCTGAAACGATTGTGGCCGAAGTCGACGGCGTGCCGGTCATGGAATGCAACTACGGGGTTTTCAACGGTCAATACGCCCTCAAAGTCAGCAAGATGCTGACATCAGACAATGATGAGGCTGACCACATCAGACAATGACCCATCCAATGGAGACAAGCATGACCAATTCGACGGCCAAAGAACAGATCAGTAGTGACGACTGGAGTGCCGCCATGGCCGAGCAGGCCGCGGTTGCCGCTCCCACCTCCTCTGCGGCACCAGGCAATGTCGTTACCGATGCGAAGAAGTCTCCCGCTTTCGAGCAGCTCACATCGGGAAGCTCCACCAACGATACCCGCAACGACATCGACATGATCCTGGACATTCCGGTCCAGCTCACCGTCGAGCTCGGACGCACCAAGCTCGCCATCAAGAACCTGCTGCAACTGGCGCAGGGTTCCGTGGTCGAACTCGACGGTCTGGCGGGCGAGCCCATGGATGTGCTGGTCAACGGTTGCCTGATCGCCCAGGGAGAAGTAGTCGTCGTAAATGACAAATTCGGTATCCGCCTGACCGACATCGTCACGCCGTCGGAACGCATCCGCAAGATCAATCGCTAGGAGCTTGTCGGACCTAGATCCGACAAGCTCTTAAAATGAAAAGCACTAAAGAACGGGATGAAAAGAATGCAATGCAAGTGGCGTTTGTTCCAACCGGCACGGCGTTTCGACACGCAAAGCTTCTTTCTTAAGCAGCCCGTCGCAGCAGCGTCGATCAACAGCGAGCCGTTAACGCTACGCGTTCCGGTGAATGAGGCCAAGTCCGACAGGCTGCTAGGCGCTCGTATGCTTCCGCACCGATTTCACGCCGTCGCGCACGGCCTGGCGCTGTGGACAGCCACGCTACCGGCATGGGCGGCCGAAACCCAATCCGGCAACGTACCGCCCCCGGTGGTGCCAGCGACCGGAATGCTGCAAGTGCTCGGCGGACTGCTCCTGGTGCTGCTGGTCGTCGCCGGTCTCGCGTGGGCACTCAAGCGTTTTGGCGCATATCAGCAAAACGCCGGCGGTGTCATAAAAATCATCGGCGGCGCCATTGTAGGGCAACGTGAGCGGGTGGTGCTGATTGAAGTCGGCGCCACATGGCTCGTGATCGGCGTCGCTCCCGGCCATGTTAGCGCCTTGTACAGCATGCCCAAGTCGGAAAAAATTCCGGAGACCCGCGTTATGCCAACCGCACCCGGCGGCTTTGCAGCGTGGCTCAAGCAAATGATGGAAAGACGAAGCAATGATTACTGATCCGGCCACGAAATTGTGCACGGGCAGTAGGACGGGAATCCTTTCCCGCCGGGTTGTCGGCAAAGGATTGCCGAACTGCAACTACGCACCATTTGGCGGTGCCCTCAGTAATGCAAGGCTCTGGGTAATACTGTGTCTGGCTCTTGTCGCCGGCATATCGAACACGCCGGCGCTTGCTCAACAGGTCGGCCTGCCCGCCATCACCAGCACCGCCGCGCCGGGTGGCGGGCAAACCTATTCGCTGAGCATCCAGACGCTGCTGCTGCTCACCGCGCTCACGTTTCTTCCCGCGGTGCTGCTGCTGATGACCGGATTTACGCGCATCATCATCGTGCTGTCGCTGCTGCGCCATGCCCTGGGAACCACGAGCTCGCCGCCCAACCAAGTGTTGATCGGGCTGGCACTGTTTCTGACCTTTTTCGTGATGTCCCCCGTCATCGACCAGATCTATACTCAGGCCTACAAGCCGTTCGCGGAAAACAAGATCAGCATGAACGATGCGCTGGAAAAAGGCAGCGCGCCGCTCAAAACGTTCATGTTGCGGCAGACGCGCCAAACCGACCTCGCACTGTTCGCCAAAATCTCCAACAGCGGCGAACTGCAGGATCCCGCGGACGTGCCGATGAAGATCCTGGTTCCGGCATACGTCACGAGCGAACTGAAAACGGCTTTTCAGATCGGTTTTCTGGTCTTCATCCCGTTTCTCATCATCGACATGGTGGTGGCGAGCGTGCTGATGTCAATGGGCATGATGATGCTCTCCCCGGTCATCATTTCACTACCATTCAAGATCATGTTGTTCGTACTGGTGGACGGCTGGCACCTGCTGATCGGATCGTTGGTGCAAAGTTTTTATACGTAAACCGTGCGGCAGTCCGCGGCTGCCTATCCACTGCGCCGCGCTCGACCCGCTGCCTAATCCCATATCATTAGAGAATCAAACCCATGACTCCTGAAAGCGTAATGTCCATCGGCCGGCAAGCACTGGAGGTCACCATCATGGTATCCGCGCCTCTGCTGCTGGCGGCACTGGTTGCCGGTCTTCTGGTGAGCGTTTTCCAGGCCGCCACACAAATCAACGAGATGACTCTGTCGTTCATCCCCAAGCTGCTGGCGATGTTTGTCGTGATGATCGTCGCCGGCCCGTGGATGCTGAGCCTGATGCTCGACTACATGCACAGGTTGTTTACCAACCTGCCTTTCATGGTCGGCTAGGCGCATTTCCGCCGCGCACCGCCGGGTGCCGGCATATACCCCCAACGTCTTATCCCATGATCAGCATCAGCAGCGCCCAGCTCAATGCACTGCTCGTAGCTTTCGTCTGGCCGCTGGCACGCATCCTGGCGTTCGTGATGAGCGCGCCGGTATTCAGTAACCGCGGTCTCCCGTTGCGCATGCGGGTGGCACTGGCAATAATGATTACGCTGATCGTGGCGCCGACTCTGGGCCCGCCGCCGCAGATCGATCCGGGCTCATTAAACGGCCTGCTGATTCTTGCGCAACAGATCGTCATCGGCCTCGCGCTGGGCTTCGCAGTACGCATCGTGTTTGTTGCGGTGGAAATGGCGGGAGATCTCGCGGGACTGCAAATGGGATTGGGATACGCAACGTTTTTCGACCCGCAAAGCGCGGGTCAGATTCCGGTCGTCGGCCAATTCCTGGGGCTTGTTGCCACCTTGGCCTTTCTGGCGATGGACGGCCATCTGCAAATGGTCTATCTCCTGTCGCGCAGCTTCAGCACGCTGCCGCTCAGTGCCGCACCCCTGGAGGCGCCGACTTACCTCATGCTGGCACATTGGGGCACGGAGATTTTCCGTGCCGGCGTGCTGCTGGCAATGCCATTGCTGGCCGCATTGTTGATCGCCAATCTTGCGCTGGGCGTTTTGACACGTGCAGCACCGCAATTGAATCTCTTTGCCGTCGGTTTCCCGCTCACCCTGGCGCTGGGCCTGATCATGTTGAGTCTTGCCCTTCCCTTCTTTTCACCCACCCTGGAACGCCTGTTTGAAGACGGGTTTGCCACCATGCTGCGAATCACCGGCCGCTAACAGCCTGTTGGACTTTGATGGTCCGGCAGGCTGCTAAACGCAAAACCGCCCCACTTTTTCTGAATAACGTTTGATTCCCGGTCTTTCACCTCGGGCAACACGCAAGGATGACGTTGCGGCAGGTTGTTTGATGACACTTTCGCATTTTTTCCGGGCGGTTTTGCCTAAGGAGCTTGTCGGACCCAAGTCCGACAACCTCCTAGGTTCATGCGCCATGAGTCCGGACAGGCGCGCCGAGGCTCCCGGTCCGCGCAATTTTTGAAACTGGGGGCATTTTTGCCGTTTATTCGCAGCCTGCATATCCGCCCGACCTGATACTGTAACCACAGCAGCGCACCCTGCGGTCAGGGCGCTCCGCTCATTGAATAACAGCATGCGATCCAAACTGCGCCCCTTACAGTTGATTCCCGGTCTCAGAACGCCGGCGGACGAAGCGTCCGATCCCGGGACAGCACCCGCCGTAACAGAGGCGGAAACCACCTCGGCGATTCCGGCCGCCCAAATCGTTATCGAGAAAAAGGCGCGCATTCGCGCGGAAGATCAAGCCATCCAGGAAGCCAAGGCGCATATCACCGCCGAGGCCAAGGCACGGGTGGCTGCGGAGGCGCGGGCGCGGGCGGAAGCAACCGCCGCTGCAATGGCGCAGGCACGCGCGGTGGCGGAAGCCGAAGCCACCGAGCAGGCGCGCGCTCGAGCCCGCGCAGAAGCGTCCCTCATCGCGAAAATCAGGGCACGCAAAGCAGCCGAAGCACTGCGCCGGGAGGCAGCCGAAGCGCGCGACAAAGCCGAACAGGAGGCCGTAGCACTGGCGCAGCTTGAGGCGCAGACACAGCAGCGGGCCGCACAAGAAGCGCGAGCACGCGCTACAGCGCAAGCCCAGGCGGTTGAACACGCCAAGGCACGAGTCGTCGCCGAAATCCAGGCGAAGGAAGCCGCAGAAGCGAAAGCCAAAGCGGAACAGGAAGCAACTGCGTTGGCGCTCGCCGAGGCCCAGGCGCAAGCCGCTGCCGCAGACAAC
>JAIESJ010000290.1 GCA_019746155.1 Burkholderiales bacterium | reverse complement strand
GCTGACTTCGATGACTGCACCGTTGATGTAGCTCGCCTCGTCGGAAGCCAAAAACGCGAAGGTATTGGCGATTTCCTCAGGCCGGCCGAGGCGTCCCATCGGCACTTTCTCTTCGAGCGCCTTTAACACGCGGTCCGGAATCGACCCGAGGATGCTGGTGGCGATAAAGCCCGGACACACCGCATTGGCGCGTATCCCTTTGCGGCCGAGCTCGCGCGCCCAGGTCTTGACCATGCCGATGACGCCGAATTTGCTCGCCGCATAGTTGGTCTGACCGAAGTTGCCGTAAAGCCCCACGATGGAGGAGGCATTGAGAATCACGCCCGACTGCTGGGCAAGCATGGTGTCCACCACCGCCTTGGTGCAGTTGTAGACGCCCTTCAGATTGATGTCGATGACGCGATCGAACTGGTCTTCCGTCATGTTCTTGAGCTGGGCGTCCGACACGATACCGGCATTATTGACCAGGCAATCGACCCGGCTCCATTTGGCCACCGTTGCCGCCACCATGGCTTCCAGGGACTTGCTATCGCGGACATCGGCCACGCAGCCAAAAGCATCGCCCCGGGTTTCCCTGCACAGGGCCACGGTCTCCTCGATCCACTCCGGCGTCAGGTCGCAAACCACGACTTTGGCGCCCTCCCGGGCAAATTTGACGGCAGTCGCCTGCCCTATGCCGCGGCCGGCACCGGTAACAATCGCCACCTTGTCCTGAAGCCTCATGCGTCGCCTTTCATTGAATATTCATATGGTAAGAACGGCAGTTGCGGCGCACAATTTAACTGATTTTTTCGCACCGCACAATGACAACCATATAAGTTCCATGGCCTGATTTACGAAATACAGATATTTATTGATTATATTAATTAGGTTACAGCGCGTAACGAATAAAAAACACGAGAAATAATATATAACTTATTAATTAATATTATATTATACGTCTGCGCTCAGAGAAGAATTGCTGCAGCAATTGTGCAGCATGATCAGCGAGAATTCCGCTTGTCACCCGGGTATGGTGGTTCAGCTTAGCGTCGGAAAAAAGATCCACCACGCTGCCGCAAGCCCCGGTTTTGGGATCGGGCGCCCCGTAAACCACACGGGCGATGCGGGCGTGCATGATGGCGCCGGCACACATCGGGCACGGCTCCAGCGTCACGAAGAGTTCGCAGCCGACAAGCCGGTAATTACCGATATGCTGCGCAGCATCGCGCAGCGCCACGATTTCGGCATGGGCGGTGGGGTCATGACGCGAAATCGGCTGATTATAGCCGCGGCCGATGATGGCGCCCTCCTTGACCACCACGGCCCCTACCGGCACTTCTCCCGCGCTTTGTGCCTGTTTCGCAAGCTCCAGCGCCTGCGCCATGAAATACTCGTCATTCATGAGGGGTTGAAGGACGAAGGATAAAGGGCACGTTTCTCCCACGGCGCCAATCGGTTCATCCTGCCGCCTTCATCCTTTCTACTCCCACTCAATGGTGGCAGGCGGCTTGCTGGAGATGTCGTAGACCACGCGGTTGATGCCGCGCACTTCATTGATGATGCGATTGGCGACCTTGGACAGCAGGTTGTGCGGCAGTTCGGCCCAGTGCGCGGTCATGAAATCTTGGGTCTGCACCGCACGCAGTGCCACCACATATTCGTAGGTGCGGCCGTCCCCCATCACGCCGACCGACTTGACCGGCAGAAACACGGCAAAAGCCTGCGCCGTTTTCTCGTACCAGCCGGATGCGCGCAATTCGTCGATGAAAATGGCATCCGCCTGGCGCAGCAGATCGGCGTATTCGGCTTTGACCTCGCCCAGGATGCGCACGCCCAGACCGGGGCCGGGGAAAGGATGGCGGAATACCATGTCGTGCGGCAGCCCCACCGCCAGGCCCAGCTCGCGCACTTCATCCTTGAACAGCTCGCGCAGCGGTTCCAACAGCTTCAGATGCAGCGTCTCGGGAAGCCCGCCGACGTTGTGGTGCGACTTGATGGTGTGGGCTTTCTGGGTTTTCGCGCCCGCCGATTCGATCACGTCCGGGTAAATCGTGCCCTGCGCCAGCCATTTCACCTTGGGCAATTTCGCCGCCTCGCGCTGGAACACCTCGATGAATTCGCGGCCGATGATCTTGCGCTTCTGCTCGGGATCGGTGACGCCGGCGAGATGTCCGAGAAACTGCTCGCGCGCATCGACATGGATCACCTTGACGCCGAGATTCTTGGCGAAAGTCTGCAGTACCTGCTCGGCTTCATTGAGCCGCAGCAGGCCGTTGTCGACAAATACGCAGGTCAGTTGTCTGCCGATCGCCCGGTGTATCAGGGCCGCGGCAACCGAGGAATCGACCCCCCCGGAGAGCCCCAGCACGACCTCTTCGGCTCCGACTTCAGAGCGGATCTTGCCTACCGCTTCCGCGACATAATCCGGCATGCTCCAGTCGCCGGAGAGATCGCAAATCTCAAGGACGAAGCGCTCGATGATCGCCTTGCCCTGCCGCGTGTGCGTGACCTCGGGGTGAAACTGCACGCCGTAGAACTTGCGTTTTTCATCCGCCATGCCGGCAATCGGGGTCGCCGCGTTGCTGGCAATCACCTTGAAGCCCGGCGGCATTTCATTGACCTTGTCGCCGTGGCTCATCCACACGTCAAGGATGCCGTGTCCTTCCTCGTTAACACGGTCCTGGATACCCCGCAGCAGCGCCGAGTGGCCGCGAGCACGCACCTCGGCATAGCCGAATTCGCGAACCCGACCGCTTTCCACCTTGCCGCCCAGTTGCGCCGCCATGGTCTGCATGCCGTAGCAGATGCCGAGCACCGGCACCCCAAGATCAAACACGATTTGCGGCGCACGCGGGGTGCCGCCTTCCCACACCGATGCCGGGCCGCCGGAAAGGATGATGCCGCGCGGATTGAAATCGCGGATGAACTGGTCGGTTATGTCGTAAGGATGCAGCTCGCAATAGACGTGGGCCTCGCGCACCCGGCGCGCGATAAGCTGAGAATATTGCGCGCCGAAATCGAGAATGAGGATTTTTTCGTGCTGCATTTACGGGGAATGGTAAATCGTGAATGGTGAACGATGCGCCTCTCGCAAACGGCGGTTTTTACAATTTACTATTTACGATTCCACCATTCACTCGGTTCTGTAATTCGGCGCTTCCTTGACGATCTGCACGTCGTGCACGTGGGATTCGCGGATCCCTGCGCTCGTGATTTCGACGAACTCAGCCTTCCGGTGCACATCTTCGATACTGCTGCAGCCCAGGTAACCCATGCTCGCCTGCAGACCGCCCATCAGCTGCTGGATCAACGGCACCAGGCCGCCCTTGTAGGGCACGCGCCCCTCGACGCCTTCCGGCACCAGCTTCTCGGTATCGAGATCGTCCAGATGATCCTGGAAATAGCGGTCCGCCGAACCCTGCTGCATGGCCCCGAGCGACCCCATGCCGCGATATGCCTTGTAGGAACGGCCCTGATACAGTTCAGTCTCGCCCGGCGACTCCTCGGTGCCGGCGAACAGCCCGCCGATCATCACGGCATGGGCGCCGGCGGCAAGCGCCTTGGCGATGTCGCCCGAATAGCGGATGCCGCCATCCGCGATCAGCGGCACGTCGGTCTTCGCCAGCGCCTTGGCGACGCTCGCCACAGCCGTGATCTGCGGCACCCCGACCCCGGCAACGATGCGTGTGGTGCAGATCGAGCCCGGACCAATGCCGACTTTCACGCCGTCCGCGCCGTGATCGAGCAGCGCCTTGGCCGCCGCCGCGGTGGCGATGTTCCCGCCGATGACCTGCGCTTTCGGGTAGTTCTTTTTCACCCACTTCACACGATCGAGCACGCCTTGAGAATGTCCGTGCGCGGTATCGACCACGATGACGTCTGCGCCGGCCTCGATCAGGGCCCCGACCCGTTCTTCAGTACCCTCGCCTACGCCCACCGCGGCGCCGACGCGCAACCGGCCGAGTTTGTCCTTGCAGGCATAGGGATGCTCGGTGGACTTGAGGATGTCCTTGACCGTGATCAGGCCACGCAGCTCGAAATTCTTGCCCACCACCAGCACGCGCTCCAGACGGTGCTTGTGCATCAGCGCCATCGCCTCTTCACGTTTTGCGCCTTCGCGTACCGTCACCAGGCGTTCGCGCGGCGTCATGATGTTCTTGACCGGCTGGTCGAGCCGGGTTTCGAACCGCAGGTCGCGGTTGGTAACGATGCCGACCACTTTCCCCGCCGTATCGATGACCGGCAGGCCGGAAATCTTGTGCTGCTTGGTGAGGTTGAGCACGTCGCGCACCGTCATGTCCTGGGTGATCGTGATCGGGTCCTTGACCACGCCGCTTTCGAAACGCTTGACCTTGGCCACTTCGACAGCCTGCGCCTTGGGCGACATGTTCTTGTGGACGATGCCGATGCCGCCCTCCTGGGCGATGGCAATAGCGAGCCGCGCTTCGGTCACGGTGTCCATGGCGGCCGACACTACCGGGATGTTCAGCGTGATAGTGCGGGTAAGCCTGGTTCTGAGACTGACTTCACGCGGAAGGACGTTTGAGTGGGCCGGGACCAGCAGGACATCGTCGAAGGTTAGAGCTTTTTGCACCACGCGCATGTTTTCGATCCTTCGCAAAGAGCGCATTATACGCGGGTCGCCGTAAACGGCCAAGGCACCCGTGCGTTAATTGATTGACTCCATGGTACAAACTCGCTATGGTGAATCCCCGATACTGGGCGCATCTGCCCCCCTGGCCGGAGAATAAGGTGAACGTGAAACCGATGATCGGCGTGGTCCTGGCGCTGCTGTCAGGCGGCGCTTACGGGCAGCTTTACAAATGCGTGGACAAGGCTGGAAAAGTCGAATACGCCAGTGTTTGCCCGCCCGGCACGAAACAGGAAGCCACCGGCATCCGGAATGCGCCCAGCGCCTCCCCAGGCGTGGCGGCACCGCCGAAGTCGTTCGCCGAACGCGATGCCGAGTTTCGCAAGCGCCAGATCGAGCAGCAGGAAGCACTCGCCAGGCAGGAAAAGAAATCGGAAGAAGACGCACAGCGCCAGCGCGCCTGCGACCTTGCGCGCTCCTATCTCAAAAGCCTGCAGTCAGGCGCCCGCATTGCCCGTGCTGACCCCGACACCGGCGAGCGCGTCTTCCTCGAAGACAAGGATTACCCGAAAGAAATCGCCGACGCCCAGCGTGCGGTTGACGCCAACTGCAAGTAGGCTGTCCTGCGGCATTCAGACCTTCTGCTTTGCTCGCCGCCGCCGCGCATCTTTCGGGTCCGCAATCAACGGCCGGTAGATTTCCACGCGGTCCCCTTCTTCCAATACGGCATCCGGCTTGGCGAGCCTGCCGCAAATGCCAACCTTCTGGCCGGCCAGATCGATTTGCGGGAAGCGCTGCAGTATGCCCGACCGCACGATGGCCTGCCGCACCGTCGTCCCCGGCGCAACCTTGAGTTCGATCAGCAACTGGATCTCAGGCAGCGCGTAAACGACCTCGACCGTAATCGGCCCGTCACATCCGGCCATAGACTTTCTCCGCGCGGCGGATGAACCTGTCGACGATGGTGTTGGCAATGTAGTTGAATACCGGCCCCACCAGCTTCTCGAGCAGCTTGCTCGAAAACTCGTAATGCAGACGGAATTCGATCTTGCAGCCCCGTCCCGAGAATTCGGTAAAGCGCCAGCCGCCGTCGAGTATCCGGAACGGCCCCTCTACCAGCTTCATGCTCATCGCGCACGGCGGTTTTTTATGGTTTTCGGTGGTAAAACTCTGCCTGATGCCGCGATAGTCGATACGGATGGTCGCCCGCGTCGTATGTTCGTCACGATAATCCACCTGCGCGCCGCCGCACCAAGGCAGGAATTCGGGATAGCGCTCCACCGCGTCGACCAGTGCGAACATCTGTTGCGCCGAATATCCGACCAGCACCGATTTGTTGACCTCGGACATTTTTTCTTCACACGTAATGTGCCCTTCAGGGCGCTGGTAGAATAGCACCATCTCCGAAAAGCTCCAGCCATGAGTATCATTCAAAACAAGAAAGCCTTCCACGACTACTTCATCGAGCAGCGTTTCGAGGCCGGTATCGCGCTTGAAGGCTGGGAAGTCAAGGCGGTCCGCGCCGGGCGCGCGCAACTGAAAGAAGCTTACGTCATCGTGCGCAACTCGGAAATCTTCCTGATTGGCTGCCACATCAGCCCGCTGCCGACCGCCTCCACGCATGTCAAGCCGGATCCCACGCGCACCCGGAAGCTCCTGCTCCACGCCGAGGAAATCAGCAAGCTGATCGGCAGCGTGGAACGCGCCGGCTACACGCTGGTGCCGCTCGACATGCACTACGCCCGCGGCAGGGTAAAACTCGAAATCGGGCTTGCCAAGGGCAAGAAACAGCACGACAAACGTGAGACCGAGAAGGAAAAAGAATGGCAACGAGAACAGCAGCGATTATTGCGGCACAAGGCCTGATGCAAGAATCTGCCGCACGGGCCAAAATCTGCGCCTGCAAGGCTCTTACAAGGAGGGAAAAGTGGGGTGGCTGATGGGACTCGAACCCACGACAACCGGAATCACAATCCGGGACTCTACCAGCTGAGCTACAGCCAC
>JAIESJ010000173.1 GCA_019746155.1 Burkholderiales bacterium | reverse complement strand
GCCCATGTCGGCAAGCAGGCAGCCGCAGAACGGGCCTGCCAGAACCTGGCAGAATTCGATGACTTTGACGCCGGCGAGCGGGAGCATTGCGAATCTTGCTGTAAGTATGATTTAGTCCGTGGTTCCAGACTGGCGGAACCGCTGCGCTTACTTGCGGATTCCGAGGACTATATACTAGCACGCCTGCCCGTGCTGTACGCCAGGGCCGTCAAGCGGTTCAGGAGAGCGAATGAAAAAATCCTATGTCGTCGTCGATTTCAAAACTGGTGCGCTGGGCCAAGGTGATCAAGCGAGCGGGGCTGCACGCGGATTAAGTGCCGCCAACCGCCCGAGCTCAATCGAGTCAATCCATCTTGGCGGTCGGCAGCATGACCACGGCGCTGCCTCCGCCCGGCAGCCGCACCTTGGGTTCATGCCAGGGGCCGATCACTGAAACGTTGGCGTCCAATATCCGGACTATGCGGCAGCGCGTTACCGCGCGGTGCGATAATATGCGGGCAGTTTCGCCGAAATTTGAACAGGGAGAATATGATGAGCGGCATGTGGAGCGCCGAGTATTGGGCGGACAAGAGCGGGACAAAACTCTATATCTAAACTCTATATCTACCGCAAGCGCGCGGCCGCGCCGCAAGGAAACACCGCAGCCCTGCCGGTGCTGTTCCTGGTGCACGGTTCTTCCGCTTCCGGGCGTTCCGATCTCATCAAATTCTTCGAGCTGCTGCCCAACAAGGACAAGCAGTTCGTGTTCGTGGCCGGCATGGCGCATACCGCGACGCTTGGCATCAACCGCCACAAGTTCTGGCATGATAATGCAGGTGTTTATGTCATTGCCGGAAAACAGGGCTCCAATCACGAAGCTTTATCGGCTGGCCGAGACCTACAAGGCGACGCCGATGGTCGGGCGCTCGCATGGCGTGCAGGCGCTGCCGATCACCTTCGGCCACAAGTGCGCGATCTGGCTCTCCGAGATGGGACGCAACCACCAGCGGCTGCGCGAACTCGAGAAGCGCCTGTTTGTCGGCGGCATGGCGGGCGCAGTCGGCACGCGACTGCTTTGCCGAATACGTGTGTGTGCTCGCGATCATCGGCGGCACGCTCGGCAAGATCGCTAACGAGATCGTGCTGCTCGATGCTGGTGTACGAGGCAGCGATGCACGGCATCGAGCAGGGTATCGGTTTCGAGCAGTCGCTGATGCAGAATGCGAGGGTGCGTGAAGCGTTGTCGCAGGACGAGTTGCGCGCCGCGCTCGATCCCGCGACTTATGTCGGACATGCGCCGCAGATCGTCGACAACGTGCTGGCGCAGCAGAAGGCCGACGGCTGGTTGAACTGACGCTAAAACTTAAAGGCATGAGCCACAGAGAACACGGAGATCACAGAGGAAGGCAAAATCTTAAAAAAGAATTTGGGCTGAAAGGTTTTGAATGAACATCACCATACTCGACGATTACCAGGACGTGGTGCGCACGCTGGCATGCTTTTCCAAGCTTGCCGGGCATAACGTGACGATCTGGAACGACCACACCGAGGATGTCGACGTGCTGGCCGAGCGCCTCAGGGACACCGAGGCGCTGGTGCTGATCCGCGAGCGCACGCCGATCCGCGCGCCGCTGCTGGAACGGCTCGACAAGCTCAGGATCATCAGCCAGCACAGCGTTTATCCGCACATCGATGTCGATACCTGCACCCAGCGCGGCGTCATTCTGTCCTCCAACATGCATCCGGGGCGCCCGTCTTATGCCACGGCGGAGCTGACGTGGGGGCTCATCATCGCGGCGTTGCGCCATATTCCGCAGGAGGTCGCCGCCCTCAAAGCCGGCCGCTGGCAGTCGACGATCGGCACCGCCTTGCGCGGCCGCACGCTCGGGATCTACGGTTACGGCCGCGTCGGTGCGGTGATCGCCGGCTACGGCAAGGCTTTCGGCATGAAAGTGATAGTCTGGGGACGCGAGGCGTCGCTGGCCCGGGCGCGCGCCGACGGCTATACGCCGGCGCGCAACCGGGAAGCTTTTTTCGAGGAAAGCGACGTGTTGACGCTGCATCTGCGTCTCAACGACGCGACGCGCGGCATCGTGACCGCCACGGATCTCGCGCGCATGAAGCCCGCCGCGCTGATCGTCAATACCAGCCGCGCCGGATTGATCGAGCCGGGCGCGCTGGTGAACGCCCTCAAGTCCGGCCGTCCCGGCATGGCGGCGGTCGATGTCTACGAGGAGGAACCGGTGCTCAATGCCAGTCACCCGCTGCTTGCGCTGGACAATGTCTTGTGCACGCCGCATATCGGTTATGTCGAAAGGGACGCCTACGAAGCCCAGTTCAGCGGTGCATTCGATCAGATTCTTGCCTACCTCGACGGCAAGCCGATCAATGTCGTCAATCCGGCGGCCCTCGAAAAGCGATAAAATGCTTTTGTGCATCCTCGGGCACTGTTCTAATAATCCCTATGAGGAGGAAAATGAAAATCGCGATTCGTATGGCGGGTATGCTGACATGCCTGGCGCTTATTTCCGGCGCCGCATGGGGGCAGGACACAGCGGCGAAGAATTATCCCGGCAAGCCGGTGCGCTGGGTCGTGCCGTTTCCGCCGGGGGCGTCGAATGACATCATTGCGCGCCTCATCGGACAGAAGCTGACCGACGCCTGGGGCCAGCAGTTCGTCATCGACAATCGTCCCGGCGCCGGCGGATCGATCGGCGCGGATACCGTGGCCAAGGCGATGCCCGACGGCCATACGTTGCTGTTGGCCAATCCCGGCCCCAGCATCAACAACGTTTTGTTACGCAAGAAGCCGCCGTATCGCATCAATGACTTCGCGCCGGTAGTGTTCCTGGGCTATGCACCGCTTATCATCGTTGCCAACCCGGCATTTTCCCCGAAAAACGCCAAGGAGTTGATCGATTACGCCAAAGCCAATCCCGGCAAGGTGAATTGGGGTTCATCCGGCGTCGGCAGCAGTCTGCACATCGGGCTCGCATTGTTTCAGGCTGCAACGGGCGTCAATGTCACACACGTGCCCTACAAGGGTGCCGCGCTGGCGCTGACCGATGTTGTCGGCGGCCAGATCCATCTGATGTACACCACTTCAGTGAGCGGCGAGGCGCAGATCAAGGCCGGCCGCGTCAAAGTGCTGGGCGTGGCGGATGCCAAGCGGCAGCCGGTGCTGCCCGATGTACCTTCTTTTGCCGAACTCGGGATCAAGAACGCGGACGCGAAGGTGTGGTTCGGCATGTCGGCGCCGGCCAGAACGCCCAGGCCGATTATCGAAAAGCTTAATCGCGAAGTGAACAAGACGCTGGAAATGCCCGATGTCAGGCAACGCCTCGATCAACTGGGTCTGGTGATCGGCGGCGGAACGCCCGAGGAATTTGCCGCGTTCATCAAGACCGAAGCCGGGCGCCTCGCGAAACTGATCGAGGCGGGTGCGATAAGCCAGGAGTAAACGCGGCTTGCGTTGCGTGAAAAGGATTATGTTGCATCGCGGCATGGTTGACGGCAAAAAAGCGGTTGTCGTGGACCGGCAGTTTTGTGTAAAGTGTCGCAGTTTCAAATGCGGAAACAGGGGAGGATAGCCGAGCCATTGGTCTTTTTTTGCACCCGGCGACATGATTTGCCGGGATATACCTAGACCTAGAGGTTCCGCCATGTTCGGGGTCATCCGAAAATTCCAGCAGTAAGGCTTCTGTAAGGCTTCGAGAATACAGTCACTCGTTTTTGTGCTGCCGCGATAGCGGCGGATCCACGCCAGGAATAAGAGCGGGCCATAGCGTTCTTTGCGTTTGAATAGAAAGGTTGTCAGGAGAAAAAACGTGCAATTCAAAATTAAATGTCCGGAAGATTTTTGGGCTGGAGTGATGTTCATCACCTTCGGTGTGATCGCGATCGTGGTTTCGCAGGATTACCCGATGGGTACGGCGATGCGCATGGGCCCGGGTTACTTTCCCACCTACCTGGGAGCCATCCTGGTTGTTTTGGGCGCCATTATTTCCGCGTTTTCGTTCACGATGGAGGGCGAGTCGATCAAACCGTTCGCCTGGAAGCCGATGATCATGCTGAGCCTGTCGTTTGTCGTCTTCGGCTGGGGCATCGACCACATCGGTTTCGTTCCGTCGTTGTTCGGCTTGATCGTGTTTAGCGCGGCGGCGGGCCGGCAATTCAAGCTGGGGGAGGTGTTGATTCTGAGCGTGGTGCTCATCGTGGGTGCGGTCGGGATTTTCATATACGGTATCGACCTGCCATACCCGCTGTTCTGGTGGAGATAACATGGACTTTTCACAACTTTTACCAAACCTGGCGCTCGGCTTCTCCACGGCAGTTTCGCCGATAAACCTGTTTTATTGCTTCGTCGGCGTGCTGGTGGGCACACTGATCGGGGTGCTGCCCGGCATCGGCCCGGTGGCGGCGGTCGCGATGCTGCTGCCACTTACTTTCAATCTGAACGCGGTGGGCGCCATCATCATGCTGGCGGGCATTTATTACGGCACGCAATACGGCGGCTCGACCACTGCGATTCTGGTCAATCTGCCGGGCGAATCGTCCTCGGTGGTGACCTGCATGGACGGCCATCAGATGGCCAAACAGGGCCGTGCCGGACCGGCGCTGGCGATTGCCGCGATCGGCTCGTTTTTCGCCGGCACGGTAGGCACCATCCTGGTTGCACTGTTGGGCCCGCCCCTGGCGGAAATCGCGCTCAAGTTCGGTGCGCCCGAGTACTTCTCGCTGATGGTGATGGCGCTGATCGCCGCGGCGGTGCTGGCGCACGGGGGGCTGCTCAAGACGATAGCGATGATCGTGCTGGGGCTCTTGATCGGCATCGTCGGCACCGACGTCAACTCCGGCATGTCGCGCTTCACCTTCGGCGCTTCGGGGCTGGCCGATGGCCTGAGTTTTGCCATGCTGGCCATGGGCCTGTTCGGTTTCGCGGAAATTCTGTCCAATCTCGAACAAGGGGCGGACACCGCGAGTCGCGACGTTCTCAATAAAAAAATCTCCGGGCTGATGCCGACCTGGCAAGACTTGAAGGATGCCACCGGCGCGATCTTGCGCGGTACCGCAATCGGCGCGTTTTTCGGCACCCTGCCCGGCGGGGGGCCGACGATCAGCGCGTTCTCGGCCTACGCGGTGGAGAAAAAAGTCGCCAAGGATCCTTCGCGGTTCGGCAAGGGTGCGATCGAGGGCGTCGCGGCGCCGGAGTCGGCCAACAACGCGGCCGTGCAGTGCGCGTTCATCACGACGCTCACGCTGGGTATCCCGCACGGCGCCACCATGGCGCTCCTGCTGGGCGCGCTCACCATCCAGGGCATCGCGCCCGGCCCGCAAGTGATGACCCAGCGGCCGGATCTGTTCTGGGGCCTGATCGCCAGCATGTGGATCGGTAATGCCATGCTGGTGATCCTCAACCTGCCGCTGGTCGGGCTGTGGGTCAAGCTGCTCAAGGTGCCGTACCGCTTTCTGTTTCCCGCGATCATGACCTTCATGGCGATCGGGGTCTACAGCGTCAACAACCTGGATCTCGACATTTACATGGCGATCTTCTTCGGCATATTGGGCTACATCTTCATGAAGCTCAAGTGCGAGCCGGCGCCGCTGATCCTGGCGTTCGTGCTGGGTCCGCTGATGGAGGAAAACCTGCGGCGCGCGCTGCTGATTTCGCGCGGTGATCCTACGGTGTTTATCACGCGCCCGATCAGCGCCGCCTTCCTGATTGCGACCGCTGTGCTGCTGACGATCATGGTCGTCCCGGCAATCCGCAAGAAGCGCGAGGAGGCGGTCGCCGAGTCGGCGTCGCTTTGAGAACCCGGAACCCCCAGAGCAGGGGAAGGGACTGACATTTGCCGCGCCGCAAGGCGCGGCTTTTTTGCATTGCACTCGCGGCATGCGCCGCGGCCGCTATTCTGTTACCGTCCGGCGCGGTCTTTGCGCAGACCCAGTATCCCAGCAAACCTATCCGGCTGATCGTCGTATTCCCGCCCGAGGGTTCCACCGACATCATCGCGCGCGTGGTCGGACAGCGCCTGGGCGAGCGGCTGGGCCAACAGGTGGTGATCGACAACCGTGGCGGTGCCGGCGGTACCTTGGGCACCGAGATCGCGGCGAAAACCGATCCCGAACGGGTGAGTGCAGACGGAAATCGAAATCGGGGACGGCCGGCCCCATAGATGCGCTGGGCAAACAGCCGCATCGTGCTTTATTGTTTGTCAGCGACGATGTTTTTCATGCCCTGCCAGCGCACGATCCTGTCGTGCTCGACGTCGAAGAGGTCGAGTACGCGACCCACGGTGTGGTTGATCAGGGCATCGACGGTTTCGGCCCGGCTGTAGAAAGCGGGTACCGGCGGGAAAATAACGCCGCCCATTTCCGTGACCGCGACCATGTTGCGAAGATGGGCGAGATTGAGCGGCGCTTCGCGCGTGAGCAGCACCAGCCGCCGGCGCTCCTTGAGAACGACGTCCGCGGCGCGGCTCACCAGATTGTCGGAGAAGCCGTGGGCAACCGCGGCCAACGTTTTCATGGAGCAGGGCGCGATCACCATGCCGTGCGTGATGAAGGA
>JAIESJ010000299.1 GCA_019746155.1 Burkholderiales bacterium | reverse complement strand
TTGTTTGCTGGAATCGCCGTCGTTTTTGTCAAAAACCACAAGTGATGAGTCAAAACTCGCGGCGGCCGACCACACGCACGCGTGATCTCGTGCTGCAACACCATAGCGTCAAAGCCAGACACGCCCGAATGATTCGGCGTAATCAGCGCCCGCCCGCGACGCGGCAAATGCGCACCGCCTTCGACCTGCACGTCCCTGGCGAATGAAACCAGCGGCACCTGCAGCAGTTCCGCCACGCCGGCGCCGACCACGCCGGCGTCCCAGTCGGCGGCCTGGCGTCCGGCGAGCACCAGATCGATGCTGCCGAGCTTGCGGATCGCCGCGGCAAGCGTCAGCGCCGTCGTATAGCCGTCACCGTCCTCGAACGCGGCGTCGGCGAGCAGCACGCCGTCGTCGGCGCCCATGGCGAGCCCGTGCTTCAACGCGTTGCGCGCGGCCTCGGGGCCCAGCGTCATGACGCTGATGCGGGTGCCCGGCTGTTTCTCGCGGATGCGCAGCGCCGCCTCCACCGCCTGCTCGTCGAACGGGCTTACCACCCATTGCAGCCCCGGTGCCGGAATGACTTTCTTCGCCCGCTCATCGATCCTGAACATGCTGAAAGCGGCTTCCGGGTTGGGCACGAGCTTGATGCAGACAACGATATGCATGGGACTTAAGAACGCCTGTCAAAAAGACCAATTATGTTTTGATTTTGTTACGGGCCCTAAGCACTCAAACAACGGCGACGTCGGTCGGCACGATGCCGTCGAAATGCTTGCGCTGGTAGTTCCACGGAATCTGCGGCTGAACGCGCCCGGCTTCGTCGGTGGCGCGTGCCATGATCTGATATTGCCCCGGCTTGTCCACTTCCCACAAATACGACCAGCGCACCCACAGCCAGCGCTCGCGCGGCTCTTCGATATGCGCGTCGTGCCAGGTCTTGCCCCGGTCGAGACTCACTTCCACGCGCGCGATGCCGCCCATGCCGCTCCAGGCAAGTCCGCGGATCTTGTGCGAACCGCGCTCAAGCGGCGAGTCCTCATCAAGCGGATCGAGGATGATGCAGCGCACGCCCATGGCGGTGATCATTTCCTTGTCAGGATCTTCCGGCGACTGGCCGTAGACGAAATAGTGATGCTGGTAATAGCACTGCGGAACGTGGTCCATGACCTCGATTTTCTGCAGCCATTTCGCCCACCAGTTCCCGGACCAGCCCGGCACCACCGCCCGCACCGGCGCACCGTGGACGTGCGTGAGGTATTCGCCGTTCATCGACCACGCGAGCAGCGTATCCGGATGCAAGGCTTTCTCCAGCGGCAGGCCTTTCTCGTAATTGATGACGCCGGGGTCAAACAGCTTGAAATCGGAACGCCCCACCGAGCGGTACTGCACGGCAAGATCGGGCTGGCCGCGGTCAAAGCCTTCCAGGCGCACCGCCTTCGCATGGGGTTTGAGCCCGACTTTCTTCAGCACTTCGGCGAGCGGCACGCCGGTGAATTCGCCGGCGCTCATGGCGCAGGTGGTGGTCGATTCGTTGCTGATTTCCTCGGTGGTCGGGACCGCGTTCTTTTCACGCATCGCCGCGCGTTGCTGCATGTCCTGCTGGTTGATGCGCGAGGGCTTCTTGCCGCCTTTCGCCAGATAGTCGAAAAATCCGGCGTCGTTGCCCGCGCATTCGGTCACCGCGCGCACCGTGCGCCCCGGTAGTTTCATGAGGTCCTTGAGCGACATTTCGAGCGGACGCTCAACCAGTCCGCCGATGGAAAGCATCCAGTCGTCGGGATGGACGGGGTCGGGCACTTCGAGCTGGTTGACGACATAATAAGCATCGGTGGGCGTAATCAGCCCTTCGAGCTCGGTGATCGGCGTGCGGCCGTTGATCACGCGCCCCTGTGAATCCTTGCCGGCATTGATCGTCGGCCGCTTGCGGTCCGGCCAGCCCATCACCCAATCGCCTTCGATTTCCCGTTTCGGCATTTTCCCCCTCCCTCCTTAACTCCAAAAATACGGCGTAGGGCGGCATGGCCCCCGTTCCCGCAGACGGGCGTTGCGCCAACGAGTCCCGGGGGCATGCCGCCATCCCTGCTTGTCGGCAAAGGATTGCCGACCTCCAAGCTAAGCCACAGGGGCATAGCGAACACAGAAAAAACAAGGCGCCACGAGCTTTGGCTCCGTCCGCAAGATTCACTTTCTGCGCCCTCTGTGATCTCTGTGGCAAAAAAATCCTCACGGGCGCACGCCCGTTTTGTACTTGGGCCCGAGCTGCGTTCTCAGCCGCGGCTGCAGCGCATCGATGAACTGGCACAGGTAGGGGCGCGTCTCGCGCGGATCGATCAGATCCTCGACAGCGAACGCCTCCGCGGTGCGGAACGGCGAGGCGAGCTCACGCAGCTCCTCCTCGATTTCCTTCTCGCGGGCGGCGGGATCAGGCGCGCTCTCGATCTCGCGTTTGTAGGCCGCTCTCACCCCGCCTTCCACCGGCAGCGAGCCCCAGTTGGCAGAAGGCCAGGCGATCTTGAAATTGAGCCCGCGGCGATCGATCATGCCGCCGCCGGCCACGCCGTAACACTTGCGCACGATCACGGTAAACACCGGCACGCGCACCTCGAAGCCGATGTAGCGCGCGCGCACGCCTTCGCGCAGGATGGCATGGGCCTCGGATTCCGCGCCCACCATCAGCCCCGGAATATCGGCGAAAAAAATGAGCGGGATGTTGAACATGTCGCACAGCTCGACGAAATGGCCCTGCTTGCGCGCCGCCTTGACATCCATGATGCCGCCGAACATGGGATTGCTCGCGATGATGCCCACCACCTTGCCGTTCATGCGCGCAAGCGCGGTGACGAGCGCACGACCGAAGGTGGGCTGGATCTCGAACACCGAGCCTTGATCGGCGACCATCTCGACCAGCCTCTTCATGTCATAGGCCTGGCGTGCTTCGCGCGGCACGATGTCGGCGAGCGCATCCTCGCAGCGATCCACCGGGTCGGCGCAGGCGATTTGCGGCGGCAGTTCCCATACATTGGTCGGCATGTATGACAAAAAGCGCCGGATCTGGCGAAAACAGTCTTCTTCGTCCTGCGCCACATTGTCGATGGTGCCGGCGGTATCGACCGCGACCCGGGTTCCGCCCAACTCCTCCTTGGTGAGCCTGACGCCGAAGGCGCGCTCGACCACGGGCGGGCCGGCGGCGAAGATCTGGCCCCTGCCTTTGACCATGATAGACCAGTGCGAAAGGATGGCGCGCATGGCCGGCCCGCCCGCGGTGGTGCCCATCACCGCGGAGACCACGGGCACCATGCCCAAAAGATCGGCCGAACGCTCGCAGCCGTCCTGGCCATAGCCCGGCACCACGGTGTAGCCCTTGCGCCGCGCGGTGTTGACGCTGCCGCCGGTGCCGTCGATCAGGTTGACGAGCGGAATGCGGTATTCATAGGCGAGGTCCTCGATAAAGCCGCCCTGCCCGCCCTTGCGGCGGTCGGAACCGAAGCCGGTGCCGGCGCGTATCGTATAGTCCTCGCCGCCGACGGCCACCGGCCGGCCGGCTATGCGGCCTATGCCCATCACGTAGGGCGCGGGCTCAAACGCGGCAAGTTTTCCCTGCCCGTCGTAACTCGCGCGGCCGGCAAGCTTGCCGACTTCGCGAAACGAGCCTGGGTCGAGCAGCGCGTTGATGCGCTCGCGCACCGTGAGCTTGCCGGCGGCGTGGTGTCTGGCGACCGCCTCCGCCCCGCCGCAGGCTTCCGCCAGCTTGCGGCGATGATGGATGTCCTCGATTTCGGCGCGCCAGGTCATGGTAACAAACCGCCGATCAACGCGAAAAAACCTGTCAGTCTTCGATGATGGCGACGACCTGGCCCTCGGCCACCGGATCCTTTTCCTTCACCAGGATTTCCTGCACCGTGCCGCCGTCCTCGGCCAGCACCGGAATCTCCATTTTCATCGACTCGATCACGATCAGCGTGTCGCCCGGCTCCACCCGGTCTCCGGGTTTCGCTTTCACCTGCCACACCGTGCCCGTAATCTCGGATCTGATTTCGATTTTTGCCATTTCGCGGTTCCTGGAAAGTAAGCGGCAGCAGCGCCAGCGCGGCGGCCTGCGGGAACTTCAGGTCTGGTTGATGATGGCCCGGCACGGCGTTCCCCGGTCCGGGCAGCTTTTCGGGTATCCTACGTTCCTCTCATATTGTTGTCAAGAAGATTGTTGACAATCTGACAACAAGGGAATATCGTGGCCGCATGCCGTCTTACGCCGCCAGAACCGCCATGCCTCTCGCAGGGGCCGACGCGCCCGAGACCGCGCCGCTCACGCAATCGCTGGCCGAGCAGATTGCGGCACGGCTCTCCGAGCGCATCGTCGCCGGGGCCTACGCGCCCGGCCAGCGCATCATGGAGCAGGCTATCGCCGCCGAATTTGCGGTGAGCCGCGGCCCGGTGCGCGAAGCGCTGCGCCTGCTGGAAAAAGACGGGCTGGTGACGATACTGGCGCGGCGCGGTGCGCAGGTGACCAACCTCAGCATCGCCGAGGTCAGGGAAATCTTCGACATTCGCGCCATGCTCAACGGCCTGCGCGACCGCCTGATCGCCGAAGACCCCGGGCGCATGCGTTATCTGCCCGCACTCGAAGCTGAAGTTGCGAAACTCGCCCGCCTTGCGCGCGATGCCGACCGCGGTGACGAGTACGTGGAAACGGTCTCGCGCCTGAATCGCTATCTTACTCACGTGGCGAGCAACCGGCGGCTCAGAACCATACTCGATTCACTGGCGCTGCAGACGCTGCGCTATTCCCAGATCGGCCTGTCCACACCGCAGCGCCGGCGGCAGTCGATACAGCACTGGCAGAAGCTGGTGAAAGCGATACGCGACGGCGACGGCGCGGAAGCGGAGCGCATTGCGCGGCAGCGCGTACAGGATTCGCGCGATGCGGCGATAGCGCAGTTGCAGCGGCTGGCCACAGACAACAAAGCGCGCCATGCCGCCTGAACCGACGCGCTCCGCGCCCCATGGTGGCGTCAGGAGTATTTTTCCAATACAAGCGTGAGCCTGAACTGCGGTGGCGATGGCATCCAACGGTTTGAAGGTGATACCGGGTTTGGGATGGCGATGCGTCAGTCGCATAGCGCTCGGTCAACGCGGGCGCAAGGACGCAACAAGGACCCTTCCTCATGAGCGAACTGCATTTCCTGTCCATTGCCGAATCCGCCAGGCTGATTGAAGCACGCAAGCTGTCGCCGCTTGAACTGACTCAGGCGCTGCTGGCCCGCATCGAAGCACTCGATCCGCAGCTCAACGCCTTCATCACCGTCACCGCCGATCGCGCGCTCAGTCAGGCAAAACAGGCCGAACAGGAGATTGCCAACGGCAAGTACCGCGGCCCGCTGCACGGCATCCCGTTCGGGCTCAAGGACATTTACAACACCAAAGGCATACTCACCTCCGGGCACTCAAAAGTCTGCATCAACAATATCCCGGACCAGGACGCCACGACGACCGGCAAGCTTTATGCGGCCGGCGCCGTGCTGCTCGGCAAGCTTGCCACGCACGAGTTTGCCCACGGCGGCCCATCGTTCGACCTGCCGTGGCCACCGGCGCGCAATCCGTGGCACCTGGAGCATTTCACCGGCGGTTCGAGCAGCGGTTCGGGCGCGGCAATCGCAGCCGGGCTTGTGCCAGGCGCGCTCGGCTCCGACACCGGCGGCTCGATCCGCGGACCGGCGTCGTTCTGCGGCGTCGTCGGGCTGATGCCGACCTACGGGCTGGTGAGCCGCGCCGGTGTCATCCCGAACTCGTTCACCTTCGATCACTGCGGCCCGATGACCTGGACGGTCGAGGACTGCGCCATCATGCTGCAGGCGATTGCCGGCCATGACCCGCAGGACGCCGGCAGCATTGCGCATGCCGTCCCCGACTACCGCGCCGCACTCACGCCGGACATCAAGGACCTGCGCATCGGCGTGCTGCGTCATTACTGGGAAGAAGACCTGCCGGCGCACGAAGATCTGAGGCGCGCCATGGACGACGCAATCGAGGTGTTCAGGAAGCTCGGCGCCAAGGTCGAAGACTGTCGCGCGCGCCCCATGACGGACTCGCTCGACGTCAAGGTGATCATCGCCGAAACCGAGATATTCTCCATTCACCACAAGGAATTAATCGAGCGTCCCGGCGATTTCGGGCGCGATTTCCTCGGCCGCATTCTTCCCGCCTGCCTGTTTCAGGCCGCCGATTACGTCGCCGCGTCGCGCGAGCACCGGCGCATCATTGCCGAAGCGCGGCCGCTCTACGAAAAATACGATGTGCTGCTTACTGCCGGATTCGGCCCGGCGCCGCGGCTCGACGCCCACAGGACGCTTAATTTCTGGCAGCGCTCCAACGTGTTCACGCCGTCCAACGTCACGGCCGGACCCGCGCTCGAACTGTGCAACGGGTATTCCAAAACCGGGTTGCCGCTCGGCATGCAGATCATCGGCCGGCCGTTCGACGAACCGGCCGTGCTGCGCGCAGGCTACGCCTACGAGCAGGCGACGGCGTGGCGCGGCCGGCGTCCGCAACTCACGCCGGGCGCCAAACA